>JAQUEL010000003.1 GCA_028685295.1 bacterium | reverse complement strand
GGCATGACGGGTAGACGTGAAGATAGGATTGGGATGCTGCGCGAAGAGTTGCAAGAGATGCAACGACGGTTGCAGAAACTCGAGCAAGGATGAGCGGAAGTATCAATAGAAACGGGAAATCAAACCTTGACTATATGTGTTCGCAAAGTTAAAATGGTGTAGACATAAATGATACGCGGAGAGATGGCCGAGTGGCTTAAGGCGCACGCCTGGAAAGCGTGTGGGCGGGCAACCGTCTCGAGGGTTCAAATCCCTCTCTCTCCGCCATGCGCCCTTGTAGCTCAGCAGGATAGAGCAGAGGCTTCCTAAGCCTTGTGCCGGGGGTTCGAGTCCTCCCAAGGGCGCCAAAAAAGTGCTGCTATATGGATGATTATATATTATTTATGAGAGAAGCGCTGGATGAGGCTGCCAAAGCGTATCGAATGTGTGAGGTGCCGATTGGCGCTGTTGTTGTCTTAAACGGCCGTGTAATTGGGCGGGGATGGAACGCTAAGGAGCTTCTCAACGATCCCACGGCGCATGCCGAAATCATGGCCTTGAGAGAAGCTGCAAAAACCGAGAATAGCTGGCGGCTCTGCGGCAGCTCTCTTTATGTGACTAAGGAGCCGTGTCCTATGTGTGCCGGTGCTATGGTTCAGGCCAGGGTGGAGCGCTTGGTGTATGGGGCACCGGATGTAAAATATGGAGCAGCCGGGAGCGTTTTCAATATTGTCGATGCTCCTGCACTAAACCATAGGATGGAAGTGACAGGAGGCATTCTGCAGGAAGAGTGTGCTCATATCTTATTAAAGTTTTTTCGTGAGCTGCGCGAATGAGCTTGCGGACGTATTGATACGCGGAGAGATGGCCGAGCTGGCTGAAGGCGATCGACTCGAAATCGATTAGGCGGCTGATAACCGTCTCGGGGGTTCAAATCCCTCTCTCTCCGCCAATTAAAGTTTGAAGGTGGCAAGACTGAGGATTGAAGAAGAACGCTCAAGCAGATTGCCGAGCATAACTACCTCAGCCTTTAGCTTGAAAAGATATTTAAGAATTGATCGTGCTAGACGGGGAGCTAGCGGTGCCCTGAACCCGCAATCCGCTATAGCGGGGTTGAATCCCTGCTCGAGGTGCTCGTTTTTTAAGTCTGGCCGCAGTAAGTGGTGTTGAAGGTCGGGTCCTGTGCAATAGGTGCTTGTGAACCCCGTCAGGTCCGGAAGGAAGCAGCGGTAAGCAGGATAATCTATGTGCCACAGTCAATCTGGCCGGAGCTAACTACTGTGGTAACGTTAGGAAGCGTTTATCGACAGCAGGTGCACGATCAACATTTTACATAGGAGGAAAAATGTCTGCCCGGTCGCTTTATAGGCAATACCGTCCACGACGCTTCCAGGAAGTAGTAGGCCAGGAGCACATCGTAGAGACTCTCAAGAACTCTATCAAGTTTGACAGGCTCTCGCACGCATATCTCCTCTGTGGCCCTCGGGGAACCGGTAAGACTACTATCGCCCGCATACTGGCTATGCTTATCAACTGTCATGAGAATGATGGCAATGATCCATGTCTTATGTGTACATCCTGTCGCAGCATCGCCGACGGTTCAGCTCTGGATATAATCGAATTTGACGCCGCTTCACGCGGCAAGGTGGATGAAATCCGAGAAATCATTGACAGGATAAGCTATGCTCCGGCTGAGCTTAAATATAAAGTCTATATCATGGATGAAGCTCACATGTTGACCCGCAATGCTTTCGATGCGTTGTTGAAGACACTGGAAGAACCTCCTGCTTATACCGTTATTATCCTTTGTACCACCGAGCCGCATCGGTTGCCGGTCACTATCCGTTCCAGATGCCAGCGTTTTGATTTCGGTTGCATACCGGCAGCAGAGGTTGCCGATCATTTAAGAGCTGTTGCCGCTAGAGAGAATATCTCTTTAGATGAAGAGGCTGCCTATGTTCTTGCTTTGCAGGGCGAAGGATCGATGCGTGATTCCCTGGGGCTGTTGGAGCGGGTAGCGGCTTCAGGCGACGAGCAGCTGGATCGTGCTGCGGTGGAGAGCCTGCTCGGTTTGAGCAACAGGCAAGCGATTTATGAAGCTGTTAAAGCTTTGATGATCGGTGACAGGCATAGCCTGGCTGCGCTTACCTTCTCTGCTCACAGCACGGGGAAGAATTTGGATCGTTTCGCTAAGGATATGATATCCGTACTGCATGCCGGCTTGATATACAGTATAGATAAAGATCTGTTATCAAATGCGGCTCCATTACCGGACGAAGAAAATGTTCTGGGTGAGATTGCGGCTGCTTTTCCGCAGAACGGATTAATAAGATGCATAGAAGAACTAACGGAAACGGTAAGCCGTATGAAGAATAGCTCACAGCCGTTGATAGTTCTGCAAGCCGGATTATTGGGGCTGGCAGCCGATAAAAAAGAGGCTTTCGGGGAATCGGGATCTTTTGCAGGCGGAGAGGGTTTCGAAGAAGGAGGACATACTCTAACAGAGAAAAGTGCGGAGCCCTACAGAGCCGTTACTAAGGTGACTCCTAAGAAAACCGGGAAGCCTGCGGCGCCTGCGCCGCAGGCGGAACCAAAGCATCCTCTAGATAATGTTGGGCCTGTCAGTCCGCCCACGGCAGATTTAGCCGGCATTAAGAAAATCTGGCCGGAACTCACATTGGCGCTTAAACCTTTTGGTGTACATCTTTATACTATGTTATCCTGTAGTAGTGAGGCGATATTCTATGACGGTGAACGCCTGGAGATAGGCTTTCATTATCAGTATGCACTTGAAGTAGCCAATACGCCTGACAACAGATGTGTGCTTGTGGATGTGCTGCGCCGGCATCTGGGTGCCGGAGTCAAAGTTGAGCTCTCGATAATTTCCGAGAAGTTGCCGCTGGAAGAGACCGCTGCCGAGGAAACTCTTTCCGGTTCCGAGATGGTGTATGCGGCCCTGGATCTTTTTGACGGCAGCAGTGTGGTCGGCAAGTAAAAGATATGATTGTTAAAGCCGGCAAGCTGAAGGAAAGCGTTTGAGCGCAAAGCTATATTCTTATAGATAAAAAAGCCTTTGATAGATTATGGGAGGTAACTTATGCTGGGAGCAGGCGGTATGATGAAGCAGGTTCAGAAGATGCAGGCCGAGATGGCTCGTATTCAGAATGAACTGGCCGATGAAAGAATTGAAGGCAGTGCCGGAGGCGGTATGGTGAAGGTCGTTGCCAATGGCCAGCAGGAGATATTGGATATCGCGATAGCGCCGGAGGTTGTAGATCCGGATGATATTGAAACGTTGCAGGATTTGGTGCTGGCCGCTGTGCGTGATGCCATGAAGAGATCGCAGGATGCGGCTGCTGAAAAGATGTCGAAGCTTACCGGTGGTTTGAAATTGCCGGGAATGTGATTAATAACGATGGAGTTGATATCTAAACTATGCGTGCATTTGCCAAGCCGTTGGCAAAACTAATCGAAGAACTGACAAAGATGCCCGGTATAGGACCTAAAACCGGGCAGAGGCTGGCTTATTATATATTGCAGACATCCAGGGAGAATGCCTCCAAACTAGCCGAGGCTATTTTGGAGGTTAAAGATAAGATACATACCTGTTCCACATGCAATAACTTTACGGATAAGGATCCGTGCGGCATCTGTTCCGATCTTTCACGCGATGCGGCTACGCTGGCTGTGGTTGCTGAGCCCAGAGATGTGGCCGCCATGGAGCGGTCCGGTGAGTTTAAGGGAATTTACCATGTTTTGCAAGGGCTTATAGCGCCGATGGAAGGAATAGGACCGGAGGATCTGAAGATCCGTGAATTGTTGGAGCGTATCAATACAGGCATTGTTAAAGAAGTGATTATCGCCACCAATCCCAATGTGGAGGGAGAGGCTACGGCCATCTATCTCTCCAGGCTGCTTAAGCCCATGGGGGTGAAGGTATCTAGAATAGCTTCCGGTATACCTTTCGGCGGAGATCTGGATTACGCTGACGAGATTACTATTAATAGGGCCATTGAGGGTAGAAAAGAGCTTTAGCTCAGGGTTTTTCATGTTTACAAAATCAGCTAAAAGGTCTATAATTCTCTATGGTTTGCGCTGTTATACTGCCAGCTGGCGCCGGTTTATATAAGGTCGGCGCTTTGTTTGTTGACAATGGTATATGAAAGCGGTTAGTAGAGCCGGTTTCCATTTGGGATCGGCATTACGCCGTTTACTTGTAAAGGGGGATGCAGATGGGGGAAATTATTGAAATCCGCTGGCATGGACGAGGCGGACAGGGCGCTAAGACAGCTGCTCTGCTCCTGGCCGATGCCGCATTGGGGGAAGGAAAGCATATACAGGCTTTCCCGGAGTATGGTCCTGAACGGATGGGTGCTCCTGTTCAGGCTTTCAACCGTATAAGCGAAGAGCCTATAAGGCTTCATTGCCAGGTTACCAATCCGAGTATCGTAGTGGTACTGGATACTACGCTGGCGGGAACGGTAGATGTGGTGGCGGGCCTGCCTGAAGATGGTATTATTCTCTTCAATACCGCCGAGGAGCCGGCTGCTATCAGAAAGCGTCTGTCCATTAAAGGGCTTAAGATCTTTACGGTGGATGCATCCGGCATTGCCAAAGAGAAAATTGGACGCGATGTGCCTAATACGCCCATGATGGGTGCGCTTATCAAGGTAACCGGACTTCTGGATTTTGACAGAATGCTTGAGGATAACAAAAAGAAGCTTACCAAGAAATTCAGAAACAAGCCTGAGGTTATAGCGGGAAATATCGAAGCTATTGAGACCGCCTATCAGGAGGTGAAGTCGGAATGAAAGATATTGCCAACAACTGGAAGGACCTGCCCGTCGGCGGCATAATAGATGAGCCTGGAACGGCTATAAATTATGAGACCGGCGACTGGAGGACATTAAGACCTGTTCATAACAAAGAAAAATGTATTAATTGCCTGGCTTGTTGGGTGTATTGCCCGGATGTCGCCATCATGCTTAAAGACGGTAAAGTAGAGGGCATAGATCTTAAACATTGTAAAGGGTGCGGAATCTGTGCCCAAGAATGCCCGCCTAAGGTTAAAGCCATAGAAATGGTCGAAGAAGCGGACTTCCGTTAGCGATACCATTGACGTCATAATTGCAAGCAGGAAATTGGAGGTAAGAAAGAAATGGGAAAAACCCGAATGGCCAAAACGGGTAATGAGGCGATGGCTGAGGCCATTCGCCAGATAAATCCTGATGTAGTAGCCGCCTATCCCATTACCCCGGCAACGGAGGTAATGCAGATATTCGCCACGTATGTGGCTGATGGATTGGTCGATACAGAGCTTGTGCCTACTGAGAGTGAGCACTCTGCCATGAGTGCCGCTATCGGTTCACAGATTGCCGGTGCCAGAACTATGACCGCCACATCCTCTCAGGGATTGGCGCTTATGTACGAGATGCTATATATAGCTGCAGGCCTTAGATTGCCACTGATAATGGCCGAGGTCAACAGGGCGCTCAGCGCGCCTATCAATATCCATTGCGATCACAGCGATACCATGGGTGGCCGTGACGCCGGATGGATACAGATATTCTCAGAGAACTCACAGGAGGCTTATGATAACCTTATCCAGGCAGTGCGCATTGCTGAGCACAGAGATGTCCTCTTGCCGATCATGGTTACCACGGATGGCTTTATTATCAGCCATGCCATGGAAGCCATGGAGATATATAATGATAAGGATGTACGCGATTTTATCGGCACTTACAAGCCGTTGCAGCCGGCGCTGGATTACAGAAAGCCCATAACCGTGGGTGCCATCGACTTTGTAGATTATTACTTTGAGCATCGCCGGGCAGTGGCCCAGGCTATGACTAATGCCAAGGATGTTATTCTTGAAGTGGGTCGTGAGTTCGGACGCAAGTTTGGTCAGGAATACGGTTTCTATGAAGCTTACAAGCTTGATGATGCTGAAGTGGCCATGGTCTGTCTGGGTTCCACAGCAGGAACAGGTAAAGATGCCATCGATAATCTGCGTAAGCGTGGCATTAAGGCCGGTTTGTTAAAGCTTCGCGTTTTCCGTCCCTTCCCGGCTGAAGAGCTGGCGGCACGGTTGAGCGGTGTTTCGCAGATATGTGTGCTGGATCGTTCTGATGCACTGGCTGCTACCGGTGGTCCGTTGTTTACCGAACTGCTGGCGGCCATGTATGAAGATAGATCCGAACATAAGATCATCAATCGTATTTACGGCCTTGGCGGAAGAGATATAAAGGTCGAAGAGATAGAAGAACTTCTGTCTGCTCAGGTGTCGGCTGCCGCCGGCGGCAAAAGTATCGATAGGATAGCCTATCATGGTGTGAGAGAATAAGGAGGAGAGCAAATGTCCAATCTGAAACAATTGGCAACCAGACGGGCGCCGTTGTGCGGCGGCCACAGGGCCTGTGCCGGATGTAGCGCACCAAACGTAGTCAGACAGGTTCTTATGGCCTCCGCAGATCCGGTTGTAGTGGGGTCGGCCACTGGTTGTCTTGAGGTTACCACTACTATATTTCCATACAGCGCCTGGAACGTGCCTTTCGTTCACAGCGCCTTTGAAAATGCAGGGGCCAGCGTAAGCGGTATTGAAGCCGCCTACAAGTCTCTGAAAAAGCAGGGCAAGATAGCTGATGAAAAGATAAACTTCGTAGCCTTCGGTGGCGATGGAGGCACATACGATATAGGCTTCCAGTCTCTATCCGGAGCCATGGAACGCGGTCATAACCTGCTTTATGTGTGTTATGACAATGGCGCATATATGAACACCGGTATTCAAAGGTCCAGTGCCACTCCCAGGGGAGCCATGACCACCACCAGCCCGGTAGGCAAGGTGGTTCAGGGCAAGCAGCAGCAGAGGAAAGATTTAACGGCCTGCATGGTTGCACATGAGATACCCTATGTGGCGCAGACTACCCCGGCACACTGGCGTGATCTCAATGCCAAGGCAGAATATGCCTTTAGTATCGATGGTCCTAAGTTCATGAATGTTCTGGCTCCATGTCGTCTTGGATGGGGTTTCCCCATGGAATTGACCATGGAGATGTGTCGTCTGGCGGCAGATACTTGCTTCTGGCCGTTATATGAAGTTGTCGATGGTCAATACAAGCTGACTTATACGCCCAGGGAAAAGAAACCGATAGAGGATTTCCTCAAGCTCCAAACGCGTTTTCGTCATCTTTTCAGGCCGGAGAATGAGCATGTTATCGCTGAGATACAGCAGGAAGTAGATAGAAAATGGGAGCGCTTGCAGAAGCTCTGCACGCTTTAAACAAGGTGCAGAATGGTGAATGCAGATTGCTGAATAATTATGTAAGCGATAGAATGCAGAATGGATTAGGGATAGAAGATTAATTCCTGAAAACGGAACTGTAAGCTTGAACTATTTCGTATTCCAAAATCTGCATTCCACATTCGAAACGGGGGGATAGCAATGGAGGAAAGATCTACCTGGAGAGTAAAAACAGGCCTGTCGGAGAAGCTTAAGGGTGGCGTCATTATGGATGTTACAACTGCTGAACAGGCCAAGATTGCTGAGGATGCCGGTGCGGTAGCGGTTATGGCATTAGAGAGAGTGCCGGCTGATATTCGTGCCCAGGGCGGAATCGCCAGAATGGCAGATCCGCTGAAAATCAAGGAAATCATGGGTGCAGTAACCATACCGGTTATGGCCAAGGCGCGTATCGGCCACTTTGTTGAGGCCCAATTGCTCGAGGCTATGGGCGTCGATTTTATCGATGAGAGCGAAGTGCTTACACCAGCTGATGATGCCTTTCATATCGATAAGCTGAGCTTCAAAGTGCCTTTCGTCTGCGGTTGTCGTGATCTGGGTGAAGCCTTGCGCCGTATTGGCGAGGGTGCGGCTATGATTCGTACCAAGGGTGAGCCGGGTACCGGAAATATTGTGGAAGCTGTACGTCACATGAGATCGGTGATGGCCGATATCAGGCGTGTTCAAAATATGCCTATGGAAGAGTTGATGACGGAGGCTAAGAACATGGGAGCGCCCCATGATCTGGTGCTGGAGGTAAAGAAGCTGGGCAAGCTGCCCGTTCCTAATTTTGCCGCCGGCGGTATAGCCACTCCGGCCGATGCCGCTCTGATGTTGCAACTTGGGGCCGAGGCGATTTTTGTCGGGTCAGGCATATTTAAATCTGATAATCCTCCGCTTCGGGCTAAAGCTATTGTGGAAGCCGCTGCTCATTATGAAGATCCTGATCTTATTGCCAGGGTCTCAGAAGGTATCGGTGAGGCCATGGCCGGGCTGGACATCTGTAAAATACCTGAGGAGGAGCTGCTGGCTAAGCGAGGCTGGTAGAGAAACCGCTCAAAGGCTGGCCCGGCAGGATAGCAGGGTAACAAAGGCCGGTTGCACGCAACCGGCCTTTTAAATGAATGAAGGAAATGAGACTCTCCTGTAGAATAGAATATTACAGGAGATTGCTTGCGTAATGAAAAGATCAATAGCCGATAACATAGCATATATTCATGAGAATATAGCAATTGCTGCATCTACCAGCGGACGAAGCGTTGATGCTGTGCGGCTGGTTGCCGTTACCAAGACGGTAGAGCCTGAACGTATTATAGAGGCACTCGAGGCCGGCATAACAGACATCGGTGAGAACTACGTTCAGGAGGCAGAGGCAAAATTCGAAGCTCTAAAGGGCTATGAATTTACTCGGCATATGATCGGTAGCTTGCAAAGCAATAAGGCCGGACGTGCCGTCGGTCTTTTTGACTGGATACAGACGGTAGACAGCGTTAAGCTGGCTAATCGCCTCTCCCAGGCGTCATTGGCTGCCGGTAAGAAGGTAAGGGTACTGATAGAGGTAAATATTGGCGGTGAGTCTTCCAAGGCGGGAATGAGTCCGGAGAAAGTCAGCAGCAATTTGGAGAACATTGCCGGTGCCGAAGGAGTTGAGGTTGTAGGCCTGATGGCCATACCGCCTGTTGGGGATGAGTTATCGTCGAGGCGTTATTTCGCCGAACTGAGGCATATCAGAGACAGTTTGAGCAGACAGACAGGGCTTAACTTGCCGGAGCTATCGATGGGAATGTCGCATGATTATGCTTCGGCTGTGAAGGAAGGAGCTACTATTGTTCGTATCGGTAGAGCAATTTTTGGAGACCGGAGGTAGATATGGCTGGCGGAATTATATCTAGAATACTTGGTTTTTTAAACCTTGATGGCGATGAAGACGATTATGAATATGTAGAGGATGCTCATGAAGAGCAGGAGAGAGCCGGACGTGGCAGAAGAGGGATTTTTTCTGTGTGCAATGCGTCCCGGCAGGATGAAATAGTGGTCTTTGATCCTTCGTCAATTGATGAAGCTAAAATGGTGGCGGATAATCTGAAAGCCAGGTGCCCTGTGGTGGTAAATCTGGGAGGAGCCGATGAAGTGATGGCCAGACGCATTGTTGATTTCATTAGCGGCATAACCTACGCTCTTGACGGTCATTATCAGAGATTGGGCGATAATATCATCCTCTTTACGCCTAACAATATCAGCATTAGCACGGCCAAATGCCAGGATACGGCTGAGGTCAGGATAGAGGAGTAGGCTGTTGGAAGGGAATAGGAGTATTGACAGGCAGGTCGCTGTCATCGGCGCTGGCGCCATGGGATCGGCCATAATCAGGCGCCTGGTCGGCAGCGGTATAATATTGCCGCAGGACCTGACGGCTATTGATATCGATTCGATCAAGCTGGAAACGCTGGCCGGGGAGACCGGCATCAATACGACCGGTGATATAACAGGTGGTATAGCCGGCAGGAGCATTATTCTCCTGGCCGTCAAGCCCCAGATAGCGAATACTGTTTTGGAGGTTGTCTCTGCGTCTATAAGCAAGACGCAACTGATTTTATCAATTATTGCCGGACTTTCGCTGAGCAAGCTTTCCAGCGGTCTTGCGGGGCATCGGTGTATAATCCGGTGCATGCCCAACACTCCGGCGCTGATCGGCAAAGGTATAACAGCTATTGCCCCCTTGCCGGAAGTATCCTTGGCGAAGATTGATTTGGCTGAAAGGCTATTGAAGGCTGTAGGTGATGTTGTCAGCGTTGGAGAGAGCTGTATGGATGCCGTTACAGGCCTTAGTGGTAGCGGGCCGGCGTATGTCTATACCTTTATTGAGGCTTTAATCGATGCAGGCGTTAGGGAGGGGTTGTCCAGGGATCTGGCGCGACGGTTGACGCTGGCAACGGTAAGCGGTTCGGCCGATATGGTCTCAAAGAGCGGTCTTCATCCTGCAACACTGAGAGATATGGTCACGTCGCCCGGCGGCACGACTATCGCTGCCATAGAGAAACTGGAGAAAGAGGGGTTCAGAGCAGCTATATACAGCGCCGTGGCAGCAGCAGCGGAAAGATCTGCTGAGCTTGAGAAGTAAGATATGCCAAGTTGGAAGTGGGATTGGAACAGATTATTTAGGGCTTGAGATACGTTATACAAAAATTAGGCGTGCGGGTTGTTTCGCATTCAGCATCCGAAAAGGGGGATAATCTTGCGTTTGTTACCTATAGATATTGTTCATCATGATTTTTCACACCGGTTAAGGGGATATGATCCCGGCGAAGTTGAAGAGTTCCTGGCCAAAGTAGGAGATGATTATGAGAAGGTTATCAATGAAAATGCCAGATTGAAAGAGGAACTGGGGGCTTGGCAGAAAAAGGTCCAGCGATACGAAGAAATGGAAGAGACTATGCACTCGGCTATGATAAGCGCTCAGAAGGCATCTGAAGATATCAGGGAGGATGCACAGCGTGAAGCTGAGCTTACCAGGCGTGAGGCGCAACTGGAAAAAGAACGAATGATTAATGAACTCAGCGAATTGGAAGCCAGAAAGGAACATTTCAAAATAGAATTTAGGACATTATTGGAAACGCATATCAAGATGCTTGAATAAGTTGATGCAATGAGTGATGTCTTGATAATCGATGAGAAGGATGGCAGATTGATATTTGAAGTCAAGATACGCCCTAGGGCATCAAAAGATGCCGTAGAGGGTGTCAGAGACGGAAGATTGGAAATACGGACTACCGCCCCTCCCCTGGAGGGACAGGCTAATGAACGCCTGATAAGGATACTTAGTAAAAAACTCGGTATTTCCAGGAGTTCCCTGGAGATTCTATCCGGTGAACACTCCCGTTACAAGAGACTGGCGGTAATAGGCCTTGACCGAACAGGGTTGTTGCAGCGTTTACTCTCTTAGACCGAATTTTCATACTTGCGTTCTCTCTATTTGTGGCTGTCTTTAAATTGACGCTCCATACCCCTTGTGCTATATTTATAATGATTTTCAGACTGATGCCCCTGATAAAGGGGTATTATAATTGTATGGAGGCGGCGCGATGCGGGTTGCCGTTACAGGTGCGGCCGGTATGCTGGGAACGGATGTCATGCAGGCACTGGCCGCCGCCGGGCATGTATGTATAGGGGCGGACATAGATGATTTCGATATAACGTCTTACAGGGCAACGGAGTCATGGCTGCTGAAGTATAACCCCGATGCTCTGATTCACTGTGCGGCTATGACCGATGTGGATGCCTGTGAAGCACAACCGGAGCAGGCTCATCTGATCAATGCCGTCGGCAGTTGGAATGTAGCGACGGCCTGTTGTAAGATAGGTGCATCTATAACGGCTGTAAGCACGGATTATGTTTTTGACGGAGCAAAGGCAGAGCCTTATACGGAATACGACAGGGTTTGCCCTATCAACGTCTATGGCTCCAGCAAAGCTGCAGCTGAGGCGATGGTGGCCGGAAGCGGGGCGAAATACAAAATAGTCAGAACCTCCTGGCTTTATGGGTATAACGGTCGGAATTTTGTTTATGCCATTCTTGACAAGGCCAAAACCGGTATCGGCTGTCTGAATGTTGTTAACGATCAACGCGGCGCACCTACTTTTACACGGAATCTGGCTGTCAAGTTGACGGAATTGCTGACATTGCCGCATAATGGAATATTACATGTTACTGGTGGAGAGGTTTGCAGTTGGTATGATTTTGCCGGAGCGATATTATCTACAGCCGGATCAGATATAAAATTGCGACCGATTTCCACAACGGATCTTAACCGGCCGGCTAGAAGACCGGCCAATTCTGCATTGAATAATTTGACGCTGGAGAACTTGGGGCTGAATAAAATCGGCAGCTTCAGAGATACTCTGGACGGCATGATAAGGGCATATGAGGAGAAGCAGCGGTGAGTAACGATTACGGAAAAACAATCAATTTACCAAAGACAGAGTTGCCGATGAAGGCTAATCTGCCGCAAAGAGAACAGGAATTACAGCGTCATTGGCTGGAAAATGATATATACGGTACGTTGCTCAAGCGTAATAAAGGCAAACCGAAGTTTATTCTGCATGATGGACCGCCTTACGCAAATGGAGATATTCATCTTGGGCATGCTTTGAATAAGGTCCTCAAGGATTTCATTATCAGGCAGAAAACAATGGCTGGTTATGATGCTCCATATGTGCCTGGTTGGGATACGCACGGATTGCCTACCGAGCATCAGGTCATTAAAAGTCTTGGTGTGCATCGTCATGAAATAGAGCCTTTGGAATGGCGTAGGCGCTGTCGTGAATTTGCCGCCAGATTCATCAACAAACAAAGAGAGCAGTTCAAGCGCCTTGGTGTGTGTGGCGATTGGGACAATCCCTATATAACCATGGATGCCGCTTATGAGGCTGAGCAGATAGCCGTCTTTAAGGAACTGGCAGCCAGGGATCTGATATATAAAGGTCTCAGGCCTATATACTGGTGTCCCTCATGTGAGACCGCTTTGGCTGAAGCCGAAATAGAGTATCATGACAAGACGTCTAATTCTATATATGTAAAATTCCCTTACGTAGGTGACAGGAGCGCCTTGTCAACCCGGCTGGCTGAAGAAAGCACCCTTGAGCCCTACTTTATTATCTGGACTACTACGCCCTGGACACTGATCTCTAATGTGGCTGTAGCTGTAAATCCAAATATGAAATACTCAGTGGCGGTTGCCGGGAAGAGCGCCTATGTAGTGGCCTCAGAGCTGTTGGAACAGACTATGTCGATATGTGGAATAGATGATTACTCTATTCTGGATAGGGTATCAGGCAAGGATCTGGAATGCTTGAAATGCAGGCATCCCTTCTTCGACAGGGATTCCCTTCTAATTTTATCTGAATTTGTTACCTCGGAGCAGGGCACCGGCTGTGTTCATACTGCACCCGGGCATGGCCCTGAGGATTTTGCCGTAGCCTCCAGGTATGATCTTCCCGTAATCAGCCCATTAGATAATCGCGGCATATTCACCTCTGAAGCGGGCGATTTTGCCGGTTTGCGCTATGATGCCGCCAATACGGCTGTTATGGATCTTTTGGACGAAACAGGCTATCTAATGGCCAGGGAGGATATAAAGCATTCTTATCCTCATTGCTGGCGCTGCAAGAAGCCGGTTGTTTTTCGGGCTACAGAGCAGTGGTTTGTCAATGTGAATGAATATAGAGATGCTGTTCTGGGTGAGATACGTAACGTGGATTGGATACCTGAATGGGGTATGGAGCGTATCGCCAATATGGTGAAGGATAGACCGGATTGGTGCCTATCCAGGCAGCGTATCTGGGGCGTGCCGTTGCCGATTTTCTATTGCGAGCGCTGCAACCGGGCTATAATAGAAGAGAGCCTTCTGAATGCTGTGCAGGAGCTTTTTGCTCGTGAAGGCTCCGATGCCTGGTATAAATATACGGCTGAAGAGATTATGCCTGACGGCTATTCATGTCCCGATTGTGGTGGAACGAAGTTTCGCAAGGAAGCCGATATTATGGATGTGTGGTTCGATTCCGGCGTCAGCCACAGAGCGGTGCTGGCTAAACGTCCGGAATTGGCCTGGCCGGCTGATCTCTATTTGGAAGGTAGTGACCAGTACCGGGGATGGTTCCAGACATCCATGCTGACCTCCGTGGGAGCAACCGGCAAGGCTCCTTACAAGCAAGTGCTGACACACGGCTTCCTGGTGGATGAGGAAGGCCGAAAGATGTCCAAATCCCTAGGCAACGTAGTAGAGCCACAGCAGATCATCAAAAAATATGGTGCCGATATATTGCGTCTGTGGATAGCCTCAACAGATTTCAGAAGTGATATAAGGGTATCGGATAAGTTGATTAACCAGGTGGTGGAAGTCTACCGTCGTATACGTAATACGGCGCGCTTCATGCTTGGTAACCTTAATGGGTTTGACGCGGAAACGGATGCTTTACCTTATGAGGAGCTTCAGGAGATAGACAGATGGGCGCTTATGAAGCTTAATCGCCTTTGCATAAGAGTAACGGAAGCCTATGAAAAATATGAATTTCATACCGTTTATCACTCCATACATAATTTCTGTGCTGTGGATATGAGCTCATTCTATCTCGATGTTCTTAAGGACAGGCTATATACCTCTGCAGCAAAATCTCTTGCCAGACGTTCGGCTCAGACGGTGCTCGATATTATTTTACGCAATTTGACACTGCTCTTTTCACCTGTGCTGCCGCATACTGCTGAAGAGATATGGGGCTATGCCGTGCCGGGTGCGGAGAGTGTGGAACTGCAGACGTGGCCGCAATCTTCAGGCTCTTATGAAGATGAGCCGCTGAATGAACGCTGGGAGCGTTTCCTGGCTATACGTAAGGAGGTTCTCAAGGCCCTGGAAAATGCCAAGAATGCCGGTATGATAGGCCGGAGCCTGGAAGCTGCCGTGAGTATAGGCGCCGATGATGATACTATAACCTTTCTAGATACTTTTGGTCAGGGATTGCGAGAATACTTCATTGTTTCACATGTCTCCCTGAAAGGGGCAGAGGGTGATTATGTGTTTGAAAGTATAGATAGACCGGGAATTTATATAGGTGTATCAAGAGCCGGGGGAGGGAAATGCGCCAGATGCTGGGTATACTCCCAGGAGGTAGGAGTGGATGCGCATTATGCCGATCTTTGCAACAGATGTTTGGAAGTGGTAAAGAATGTCTGATATTACAAATGCGGAGCGCAAAATGCGGAAGGCGGAAGGGGCAAGAGGAATTAATACAAATACGGAATGCCGGATTCAAAAATTAGAGATTGAGGAGTTTCCGGAAAGGGTGGAAGATGCCGGGAATTCCATCCACGGTATGCTGAATAATAATATAGAGCGTTTAGCCTGTTTGCTGGAGCGTATCAATATGGGCGAGTATATTGTGCTGCTCCAGAATACCAAGCGTTTGATCTTTATGAACTTTGCTTGCGGATTGGCAAGAGGGTTTGGTATGATTCTAGGTATGACCGCTCTGGCAGCCGTCTTCTTGATTATCTTGAGCAAGATAGCTGCGCTGCCCTTTGTGCCCGGTTACATTGCCAAGTTTATTGTCGCTATACAATCTCAAATGAGCAAATGAGAGGAGAGAGCGATGACTGAGGCGGATTCGGTTGTAATGAAACTGAAGCAGCGGTTGTTGGCCGATCGAAAACGTATCGAGGAAGAACTGAGAACCCTGGTAGAGAGTGAATCATCTGAGAGTGCCGGGGAATCCATGGGTGAGCTCTCCATGTATGATAATCATCCCGCCGATGTAGCTACCGAGACCTTTGAACGGGAGAAGAATGAGGCGTTGATCAGAAATGCCGAGACTATACTCAAGCGCATAAATATGGCACTGGAGAGCATGGAGAAGGGAACCTACGGAGTTTGCCGGGAGTGTAACGAGCACATTTCACCTGAAAGGCTGGAAGTATTGCCGTATGCCGTTACCTGTATGACCTGCCAGGAGAGAAGTGAGCGAAAAACCTGATGAAGTCATTTTATAAAGCTTCGTTGATTGCATTGGGTGCCGATCAGGTTTCGAAAATACTTATTAGGAGCCTGGTTTCTGAAGGTGCAGGTGCCGCTTATTTATCCCCCTGGCTGACTATCATACATTGCAGCAATACCGGAGCGGCCTTTGGGTTATTGCAAGGTAGGGCACGGCTGCTCATTCCTTTCACCATACTGGCGGTCGTAATTATTGTTTACATGACTTTCAATTACAGGCATCTGGCGTTGCCGCTTGGCTTTATCGCCGGCGGCGCTTTGGGCAATGCAGTAGATAGAATAAGCCTGGGATTTGTTACGGATTTTATTTGTTTGCCTTATTGGCCTGCGTTTAATTTGGCCGATGTTTTTATAACAGTGGGCGCAGTATTTTTAGCGCTGATGCTGATGAAATCGCCTGAGGCGATTAAGAAGGACTACCCGGGTAAAAAGAGAAGAAAAGCCGGAAGATGAAATTCGGAATAGCTCAAGCATCCTTCGTTATTATTAGCCTTGATATTCTGCCTTCCAAGCGCTTTCTGCCCGAATAACAGGGGTAATTAATTATGAGACCGATCTTGGTCGATTTAGGTATTTTTGCTTTACCATCATACGGCTTCATGCTGGCACTGGGTGTTATCATCGCCTCTGCTTGGTGTTCCAGAAGAGCTGTTGCGGCGGGTCTGAATGCTGAAAGGATGATTGATCTCGTATCAGTTATCATGATAGCTGCTTTGGTTGGAGCCAGAGTGGGATACGTAACACTCAATTGGAGCTATTATGTATCAAACTTTTGGGAGGCACTGAGAATTTGGGAGGGCGGGCTCTCCTTTCACGGCGGCTTGATCGCCGGTATTCTGGCGGCAGCGGTCTACCTGCGCAGTAAAGTGTATTTTTTGCAATATGGCGATTTGCTGGCTCCCGGCACGGCTCTGGGCTATGCCATTACCAGAATAGGCTGCTTTCTTAACGGATGCTGTTACGGTAAAGCAACGGATATGCCATGGCATATCCATCTACATGGGGCTGATCGTCATCCTGTACAGATATATTCATCCCTATTGAGCCTGGCCCTGATACCGTTTCTGTTGTGGGTAGACCGGCGTAAAAGATACACCGGTGAAGTGATTGTTTATTACATCATGCTTTACTCACTGGAGCGTTTTTTTATGGAGATATATAGGGCTGGAGAGAGTGCGGTTGTCTTCTTCTTCGGATTAACGCAGGCTCAGGTATTGAGCCTGGCATTGATCCTCATTACTCTGACAACCGATATCATTTTACGACGTTGCGCCGGCATTGACGCCAAGACCTCGCCCAGAGTCGGTGAAGCATGAAGGATGCGTTTATCGTCGAAAAAACAGAAACCGGCCTGCGCTTAGATCGTCTGCTCTTTGAAAAAGGGTATTCACCTTCCAGAACGGCTGTCCAGCGTGCCATTGCGCAGGGAGATATACGTCTTAACGGCATGATATGCAAGCCTGGGTGCAAGGTCAAAGCCGGTGATGTAGTTGAAGGTGATGTGAAGCTCCCAGCTGAACCGATTGTCAGGCCGCAGAAGATAAAACTGGATATTATTTATGAAGATGAGTATATTATTGTTATAAATAAGCCCCGGGGGCTGATCGTTCATCCTGCAGCCGGTTCCACAGAAGGAACACTGGTTAACGCTCTGTTGCATCATTATCCTGATATCGCCGGCATCGGTGATCATATGCGGCCCGGAATAGTGCATCGCCTGGATAAGGATACCACCGGCCTTATGGTGGCGGCCAAAAATGCTGCGGCCTATTTGAACCTGGCTCGTGATTTTCAACGGCGGGATGTAAAGCGTGTCTATTTGGCACTGCTTTACGGCAGACCGGAAGCCAAAAAGGGGATTATCGATGCGCCGATAGGGCGCCATCCTATTGACAGAAAGCGAATGGCAGTGCGTCGGGATGGCCGTCACGCCGCTACAGAGTATCGAGTTATTGAGAGCCATGACGGCATTTCACTGGTGGAAGCCACTTTGATGACAGGGAGGACGCATCAGATAAGGGTGCATATGGCTGCTATAGGGCATCCGGTAGCAGGTGATCACGTTTATGGGCCAAGGCGTATTCCTGCCGCTGTGCAATCTGCGGCTGTTCGTCATCTGATAGAGAGCTTGAAAGGACAGGCATTGCATGCATTTCGGCTTGGCTTCAGGCATCCGGTTACTGGAAAGGAAATGTGCTTTGAGGTGCCGTTACCGCCGGATATAACATTGCTGTTAAACACGCTCAGGGCCGATCCCGGCGAGGAGGCGGAAGAGATTGATTTTTGAACTCCAGTTTCTTTCTTCTGAGATTGACGCTCGGGCTGGTCGGCTGTGTCTACCGCATGGGGAGCTGCTTACGCCTGTATTTATGCCTGTCGGCACCAGAGCGACAGTAAAAGGTATAATGAACGATGCTTTGGAGGAACTGGCATCGGGCATAATATTGAGCAATGCTTTTCATCTCTATTTACGGCCCGGCGCCGATTTGATAGAGAGAGCAGGCGGCATACATAAGTTCATGAACTGGAAAGGCAATGTTTTGACCGATTCCGGCGGTTATCAGGTCTTCAGCCTCTCCGCTCTGCGACGTATCAGCGAAGAGGGTGTCTCTTTTCAATCGCCGCTGGATGGATCGTATCATACCTTCACATCTGAGAGGGTGATGGAGATAGAACGGCAGATTGGCGCTGATATCATTATGGCTTTCGATGAGTGCTCTCCCTATCCTTGCGATCATGACTATGCACAAGAATCGCTGGAGAGGACCACCAGATGGGCTGCCCGTTGCCGGCGAGAATTTCAGGATGATACGCAGACGCTCTTCGGAATAGTTCAGGGAAGCATTTATCCCGATCTTCGTTTAGAGAGCGCCCGCCAGATTATAGATATAGGCTTTGCCGGATATGCTGTCGGCGGTCTGAGCGTAGGAGAGAGCAAGAGGGAGATGCTTCTGGCCCTGGCGGCGGCGGTTTCGGCTCTACCGGTGGATGCGCCGCGATATCTTATGGGGGTAGGTCTTCCAGAGGATATAATTAACTGTGTCGCCGGAGGCATAGACATGTTCGATTGTGTCCTGCCTGCCCGAATGGGGCGTAACGGGACCGTATTTACTATGCAGGGCAGATTGAATATCAGAAATGCCGTTTACGCTGAAGATTATCGACCCATAGAGGAGGGCTGCCCGTGCCCGGCCTGTCAGGGATACAGCAGAGCGTATGTGCGTCATCTCTTCAAATGCGGTGAGATGTTGGCAGCTATACTGGCAACTACGCATAATCTAGCCTTTTATAAAAGATTGATGCAGGATATACGGCAGGCTATCCTGGAGGATGCTTTTTCGGATTATGCGGCTGATTTCCTGGGTGGCTACCTTGGAGGCACATATGAAAAGTAGGCTTGATCTAGCAAGGAGTATCCATTATTACTGCCGGAAATCGGCTTTATAAGCCCAAGTTTTATTGACAGTCCCATGTGAGGCATAATATAATCATACAAGTTATTGACACGGGGGAGGATTCGCATGAAGTTCAAAAGCCCTGCAAAAGCGCTGATGCTGATGGCCATTGTTGCCCTGTCAGCATATTTCATCTCCACTATACCGTTGAATTACGGTCTTGATCTGAAGGGCGGCACCAGGCTTGTTCTTCAGCTTAAGGATACGGAGAACCTTAAAGTGGATGCCAATGTCGTCAGAGATGTCAAGGAGGTCATGCGCAACAGAGTTGACGGGCTGGGCATTACCGAGCCGTTGCTGCAGGTCAAGGGAAACAGAGACCTGATCGTCGAGTTGCCCGGCATCAAGGATGCTCGGAAGGCTGCCGATATGCTGCAAACCCTGGCCATGATGGAGTTCAGGCATATACCGTCCGAATGGAAGAATAAGATGCAGTTCTACACTGATGATTCCGGACAGGTCGTCTACAAGTTCATGGACGACGGCAAGGAAGTTCCCCTGGCGCAGGTGCTGCAGGATTCCCCACCGGTTATAACAGGCGGCAATTTGCAGCGCAAGCAGATATCGGCCCAGTTTGACCAGAACGGCAACCCGATTGTTTCCTTCGCTCTTGATAAAGAAGGGGCAAAGAAGTTTAGGGATTTCACTACCAGGAATGTTGGTGAAACGCTGGCGATAGTTCTGGATAACAAGATTATCTCTGCTCCCAACGTGAACGAACCTATTACCGAGGGTCGCGGTCAGATAAGCGGAGGTTTCAAAACCCTCGAAGAGGCTCAGGACCTGGCTGTTCTGCTCAAGGGAGGCTCACTCCCTGTCCCTGTAGAGATAGTGGAAAATAGGACCATAGGTCCCACCCTTGGACAGGAATCGATCTCCAAGAGCAAGACTGCTGCTATTATCGGCATAGCGGCCGTAGCGCTCTTTATGTTGACTTATTACACCGTACCGGGCCTGCTGGCCAATCTGGCTCTCATTGTTTATACTTTGCTGGTGATGGCAATTATGGCGGGGCTGCATGCCACGCTGACCTTGCCCGGTATAGCCGGTATTATTCTCTCCGTAGGTATGGCTGTCGATGCCAATATTATTATTTTTGAGAGGATAAGAGAAGAGTTAAGAACGGGTAAGGCGCTCCGTTCGGCTGTGAATGCCGGCTTCAAGCGTGCATTTACCACTATTCTTGATTCAAATGTAACGACGCTGATAGCGGCCGTAGTGCTCTTTATCTGGGGCACCGGTCCGATCAAGGGTTTTGCCGTTACACTTAGCCTGGGTATTTTGGTCAGCATGTTTACGGCTATAGTCGTAACCAGATATTTTATCGACCTGTTCTCCTCTCTTAAAAGAGTGAGAGAGAAGAACTTGTACTTCAGAATATAGGAGAGATGTCTGCTATGAGATACCAGTTCGATTTTGTACGCAGCAGAAAGATATGGTATACCATATCGGCTGTCTTGATCCTGGCGGGGTTTATCGCCATGGTCATGAACTATATAAATCCTCAGATAAAAGCTCCTTTAAAGCTGGGAATAGATTTCACCGGCGGCACTGAGGTCAGGGTGAAGATGCCGGTGCAGTTCACCGTTGATGATGTTGCTTCAAAGCTGAGCAGCCTGTCGTTGCCCAGAGAATCCTTGAAGCGCTCACAGAATGAGCTTATTATTACCACACAACAGAAATCCGGTGAAGAGTTCAGCCGCAGTATCGTCGATATCCTGAGCAAGGATTATGGCGTAAAGCCGCAAGATGTAAATGTGGATATGGTAGGACCGAGTATCGGTAAGGAATTGCAGGTTAATGCGCTTATAGCTCTTTGCATCGGCCTGTTCGGTATTCTGCTTTTCGTCACCATAAGATATGACTTCAAATATGCTATATCTGCTATAGCAGGCTTGCTTCACGACGTGCTGATATTGCTGGGCTTCTTTGCTATAACCAGGATAGACATAAATAGCTTTCTGGTGCCCTGTATTCTGACGGTGGTAGGATATTCCATCAATGATACTATTGTGATCTTCGATCGTCTCAGAGAGAATACACGCCTTGATAAGAAGAGTGACTTCAGACAGCTAGTCAATTCAAGCATAAATCAGACATTGACAAGATCAGTCTTCACCGTGCTGACAACCGAGCTTACTATAATGGCACTCTTTCTTTTTGGAGGCGCAACCATACATACCTTCGCTCTAGCTCTGTTTGTGGGTATTACAACCGGATGCTACTCTTCCATCTTCATCTCCAGTCAGCTGCTCGTTTCCATGCGATTGAAGGAGGATGGCAAGAGGAAGGGGAAGCCAGCCCGGCTGGAGACCGATTATAATAATGATGCAGCGGCTGTAACTTGCAGCGTAAAAGAGCCTGCGGAGCTAGCCTCTGCCGGCATATCTGCAGCCGTTACCAAGCGCCGGTCAAAAAAGAAAAGGCGCTAAAAGAAGAGCATAATGAGAAGGCCCGCCTGCTAGAGGGGGCCTTTTACTTAGGAAAATAAATTGCGTAGGGCTGAATGGGATTATATACAAATAGATGATACGGATATCAACGGTTTGGCCGAAGCCGCCGGTCTTTCACCGCTTATAGCTCGCCTTCTGCTATTGAGAGGAGTAAAGATGCCTGACCATGTGGTTGCATACCTGCATCCGCAATTCAAGCATCTCTTGCCACCGGATAACTTGCCGGGGGTTGCGGAAGCGACAGTACAGATAATTGATGCGGCTGCGGCCGGAGACCGCTTCCTGGTCTACGGTGATTACGATGTAGATGGCATAACAGCCACCGTTCTCTTATACAGTATTCTGACTGCGGCAGGATTCGATGCCGGCTACTATGTGCCCAACCGCTTAAGTGAAGGCTACGGTTTACATAGGGCCATTATCGATAAGGCATTTGAACGCGGCATCGGCACTATTATCACCGTTGATTGCGGTACCTCCGATCATGCGGCCGTGGAGTATGCGCGAAGCCTGGGCATGAAAGTCATTATTACCGATCATCATACTCCGACATGCCGGCCGCCGGAAGCCGAGGCAATCATCAACCCACGGCTGAATCCCGGAGATGAGAGACTTCTCTCTTTGGCCGGAGTGGGTGTCGCCTTCCGGCTGGCCTGGGGACTCTGTTATGCGCTGGGATTGCCGGAGGAGCTGATCCGGTCGCAACTGGATCTGGTCTGCCTGGGAACGATTGCCGATATCGTTCCTTTAACCGGTGAGAACCGCATACTGGCCAGCCTGGGTATGGACGTCATACGTAGTTGCGGCAGAAGTGGTATTCGGGAATTTCTTTCCGTTTGCCGATTGGAACCCGATGCTATCGATGAAAGGCAGCTGGCATTTATTCTAGCTCCTCGGTTGAATGCCGCCGGGAGAATGGATAATGCACTTTGGAGCGCACGTCTTTTATTGACGGAAAACCGTGAGGAGGCCCATGCCATTGCACGTAAGCTGGAGCTGTTCAATACCAAACGTCGCAATGAAGAGGAGGCTGTACTGGCGGAAATTGTAAATGCACAGGATTATTCAGACAGGCAGGTGATTGTGGCTGCGGGTGCAGGCTGGCATAAGGGTGTTCTGGGAATAGTCGCCTGCCGATTGACTGAATTGTACGGCCGCCCGGCTATCGTCATCTCCATGGAGGGTGACGAAGGGCACGGCTCTGCCAGAGGGGTAGAAGGCATGGATATTCTGAGGCTGATGGATGCTGCTTCAGCATATTTACTTCGATACGGCGGCCATACGGCTGCCGCCGGCCTGACGCTGGCTGCATCCGCCCTGCCGGATTTTGATGAAGCGATCAACAGAGCGGCATTGGAAGCTTACATTACCGCCGTCCCGCGCCCCAGGCTTCACATAGATGCCGTTTTGCAGCCGCATGAATTTTCATTTGCTCTGCTGAATGAACTGGAACATCTATCTCCCTTCGGGCCGGAGGCTGAGCAGCCTGTGTTCATTGCCCGGGATGTAGCCGTTACTAAAGCCTCAGTGGTGGGAAAGAGCGGTGCGCATCTCAAAATGCGGATAGCCTGCGGCGAAGGTGTGACGGATGCCATAGCATTCGGCCGCGGCGCTGATATATCCTCTTTTAAAAAAGGCGTTAAATATGATATCGTATATACGTTAGAGGAAAATACCTGGCAGGGCAGAAAAAGTTTGCAAATGAACGTGCGGGATTATGATCTGTACCAGGAGAAGAGGGAGTTTATTTGTTGTGAGTAAGATGCCGCCCGCTGATTTGGACACTATCAGCCAAAAGCTGATACGCTATCAACCGGATGCGGATATAGAATTGCTCAAACGTGCATATGATTTTGCCTGCCAAGCTCATATCGGTCAGTATCGTGTGTCCGGGGATTTCTTTATCACCCATCCACTTGAAGTTGCCAATATTCTGACCGATATCGAGATGGATGTCTATACGGTTGCCGCTGCATTACTACATGATGTGGTTGAGGATACGCCTGTCAGGCTGATACAGATAAGAGTTACCTTCGGCGAGGAAATAACCGCACTTATTGAGGGTATGACCAAGCTGAATCAGCTTAAATTCAAGAATAAGCTGGAGCGACAGGCTGAGAACCTGCGTAAAATGTTTCTGGCCATGGCACAGGATATCCGGGTAGTAATCATTAAGCTGGCAGATAGATTGCATAACATGAGAACGCTGACATCCATGCCGGCTGACAAGCAGCAGGAGATTGCCAGAGAGACACTGGATATATATGCTCCTTTAGCTCATCGTCTGGGTGTAGGAAAGTTAAAGTGGGAGCTGGAGGATCTCTCTTTACGCTATCTTGAGCCTGAGGTCTACAGAGATATAGTTTCCAGGATTGCCAGAAAGAGAAGAGAAAGAGAGGCAGATATCCAGTTTTGTATCGATTCATTACAGAAAAAGCTGGATGAAATAGATATCAGGGGAGCTATCAGCGGAAGGCCGAAGCATTTTTACTCTATTTATCAGAAGATGAAGAAGCAAAACCTGGAATTCAGCCAGATTTACGATCTGACAGCCTTAAGAATCATCGTTGACAGTGTCAAGGATTGCTATGCTGTATTGGGAATCGTCCACACCCTTTGGAAGCCCATACCAGAGATGTTTACGGATTATATAGCTATGCCTAAAAGCAATATGTATCAATCGTTGCACACCAAAGTTATCGGCCCTAATGGTGGTCCGTTGGAGGTGCAAATACGCACCTGGGAGATGCATCGTACAGCCGAATATGGCGTAGCGGCACATTGGAAGTATAAACAGGGCGTGGGAACCACCACAGATTATGAGGAGAAGCTCTCCTGGCTCAGGCAGATGTTGGAATGGCAGTCTGATTCGCGCGATGCCGGTGAGTTCATGGAGATGCTGCGTTACGATCTATTCAGTGATGAAGTCTTTGTTTTCACTCCTAACGGAGATGTTCTTGTCCTTCCACGTGGCGCATCGCCGGTGGATTTTGCTTATAGAATTCATACGGATATCGGAAACCGCTGTGCCGGATCGAAAGTAAACGGACGTATTGTACCTTTGGATTATCAGCTCAAGAACGGCGATATCGTTGAAATCATTACCAGCAAGACGGCTTGCGGGCCCAATCTGGATTGGTTGAGCTTTATCAAGACTTCGCAGGCCAGAAACAGAATCAGACAATGGCTGAAGAAGGAGCGTCGTGAAGCCAATATCGAGCGTGGGCGCATTCTGTTGGAAAGAGAGATCGCTAAAGCCAGCCTTAATCCCGCCTACATTAAGGGAGAAGCCATCGGCAAGGTAACGACCAGATTCAATTATCAGACGCCTGATGATTTAATTGCTGCTTTGGGGTATGGTGAGTTGACTCCTCAGGCGGTTATTAATAAGCTACGCGAGGAGATCAAGGAACGTCCCACCGATAATGAAATTATTGCCAAATTGAGTGGTGAAACCGAAAGCCCGAAGAAGCCCACAGCACATAATGGTAGAACAGGAGTACGGGTCAAGGGAGTGGATCGCATACTGGTGCGTTACGCCAGATGCTGCAACCCGTTGCCGGGAGATGAAATTACCGGTTATGTCACAAGGGGGCGCGGGGTAACCATTCATCGTGACAATTGCCCCAACATAATAAATTTAATGCAAAGAGATGATGATAGGGTTCTGCATGTATCATGGGAAGAGGAAAATACGCATAATCGTATTGCAGCAATTGAACTGCAGGCCTTTGACCGCGGGGGATTGCTATTGGACATTGCAGGCGCTATGAGTGAACAACGCTTGATGATAAGTGCCCTTAACGTACGCAATAGGAATCGTGACGGCAGGGTTAAGATAGATATCCTTCTTAAAGTTGAACATCTTACGGAGCTTAATAAAGCTATCGATCACCTAATGGGTATTAAAGATGTAATCAGCGTACATCGTTTGGATGCGTGATATCGAATGCCGGGCCGTTTGTAGGTCCGGGCACCGAGGGTAGAGAATAGGATTTCAGAAAATAGAAAGCCTTCCTCAAGATAATATATGCACCGGTGGAAATTTATTAGCTGTTAGCAATGGCTTGTGATATAATATGTCCTGTTGTTCGGCTAGCCGAACAACAGGACGAAGCGGAGTAGCCGTAAGCAGAGCTAAGAAGTGCTCTCAGGTTTCTCTAGCTACCAGCTTCTAAATTCCGCTTGAGAGGTTATGTGAGGAAACATTTTGAAAGAAGGACTGCTGATTATTATTTCCGGTCCTTCCGGTGTAGGTAAGGATACGGTTTTTAAAGAGCTGAATAAACGCCTTCCAGATCTCCGAAAAAGCATTTCTGTTACTACCAGGCCTATGCGCGAAGGAGAGATCAACGGGCGAGATTATATTTTTGTTGAGCGGAAACGCTTTGAACAGATGATAGCCGAGAACCGTTTTCTGGAATGGGCCTCTGTTCATGCCAACTATTACGGTACGCCTGCGGATGAGGTTATGCGTTTGCGTGGTGAGGGCAGAGATGTTGTTTTGGTTATTGATGTACAGGGAGCTGAAAAGGTAGCCGGCGCCGTTTCCGATGCCTTGACAATCTTTCTTGTTCCTCCATCGCGCGCCGAATTGGTCCGTCGATTGACAGAGCGGGGAACGGAAAACAGACAGGCAATTGAACGCCGATTAATAGAGGCTGACAGAGAGATAGCGGTATCCTCCGCATACGATTATATCATTGTAAACGATGTTATGGACAAGACCGTTAGTGAATTAGCGGAAATAATACAAAATGAGAGCAGACGACGAAAGAGAGATGACGAAGAATGCTGATTTCGCCAGTTGAAGTAAGACGGGATATGGGCATAAATAAATATGCGCTGACAGTAGCGGTAGCTAAGCGGGCCAGGGAAATAAACAGTGGTAAGGAGCCGATAATTAAAACCTCGGCAACCAAGCCTGTTACCATAGCTCTTGATGAAATAATCAAGGGCGAAGTTGAGATTATTCAAGCGCAACCGGAGAAATGAACCATATGCTTAAGGGAAAACGAGTGCTGCTTGGAGTAACCGGAAGTATTGCGGCTTATAAGTCAGCATATCTGATCAGGTTGCTACAGCAGGAAGGGGCCGAGGTAAAGGCCCTGATTACTGATGCCGGCAAGCATTTTATCGGCATTGATACGTTGAGGGCGTTGACAGGGCATGAGGTTTACACTGATAATTTTCTCACCGACGGCGCCTGGCGTGATAGCCATATCTCGCTGGCTGAGTGGGCGGATGTTTACCTTTTGGCACCGGCGACGGCTAACACTATAGCAGGGCTTGCGTGCGGTATGGCCGGCAATCTGGTCACTTCTACCGCCCTTGCCTTTTCATCACATCGCATAGCGGTTGCTCCTGCTATGAATACAGCTATGTGGTGCAGTCCGGCTGTAGTGGACAACGTATCTTTGCTGCGCCGACGAGGCGTGACAATTATTGATCCCGGAGAGGGCTCTCTGGCCTGTGGAGCGCAAGGAACCGGCAGACTGGCAGAGCCGGAGGATATATTAGCGGCGCTAACCGCAATTCTTGTCACCAATAAGCCATTGAGCGGCGTCAGGATAATGATAACCGCCGGCCCTACGCGTGAATGGCTGGACGATGTCAGGTATATCTCGAATCCTTCCACCGGCAAGATCGGCTTTTCGTTAACTCGTGCAGCCTTGGCGCAGGGGGCTGAGGTCAGGCTTGTAATGGGCCCGGTAAATGAACTCCTCGATGATATAATTGCCGGAGCCGAACTTATCAGCGTAGAGAGCGCTCTGGATATGCAGAGGGAGGTCAGTGCCGGAATAGATACGACCGATGTCTTGATCATGGCTGCTGCCGTATCCGATTACAGGCCGGTTGTGCGTGCTTCAGGCAAGATAAAAAAAGATAAAGATGTTATGACCCTTAACCTGGTTCGAAATCCGGATATTTTGAAGGATATTGCAGGACGCGCGGTGAATTGTGTATTGATCGGTTTTGCACTAGAGTCAGCCAATCATTTGGAGAATGCTCAACGAAAGCTGGCTGATAAAAGACTTGATATGATCATTCTCAATGATCCGACAAGCTTCGGCGCTGAAACAGGATCGTTTACTTTGCTTATGAAGAACAGGGGCCCTATTTGTATCGATCAGGCAAGCAAGGATAACCTTGCTTTGTCTATTATGGAAAAAATTGCAGATATTTTAAAGGAGAGGAAGAGAACCGATGAGAACAATTAAGACTCTATTCACGGCAACCGCAGTAATCATGATTTTATCAGCAGCGACAGTTGGATACGCAGCTGACAAAAAGACAGCGACATCTGCCGCCAAGTCCGATGTCGTTGCTACGGTAAATGGGGAGGCGATTACCAGGCAGAGCCTGGTCGATAGGCTAATCAAACAGGCCGGTAGTTCGATGCTGGAACAGATGATCGATATGTTAATTATCAAGCAAGCCGCTGTCAAGGCCGGTATCAAGATAACCGACGCTGAAGTCAATGCCGAGGTGGCCGAGATAAGATCACAGTTTCCCAATGAGGCCGCCTTTGAGGAGGCTTTGAAACGCTATAAGCTAGATCTGAATGCTTTAAAAGCTGACATGGCGCCGCGGTTGATGCTGGATAAGCTGACTGCAGCCGACACAGCTGTTACAGATGATGAAATAAAGAAGCACTATGATGAGAATAAGCAGCGCTATACTGTGCCCGAGACGGTAAGAGCCAGGCATATTCTGGTGAAGACGGAGAAAGAGGCCAGGAAGGCTTTGGAACAGCTGAAGAGCGGCGATAAGAAGTTCGATGAATTGGCTGCCGAGATCTCTATCGATCCGGGCAGCAAAGCCAACGGAGGGGATCTGGGAACCTTTATTCGCGGGCAGATGGTTCCGGAATTTGAAATGGCGGCCTTTGCTGTTAATGTTGGTGAAATAAGTGATATAGTCAAAACTAATTACGGTTACCATATCATTAAAGTGGAAGCCAGGGAAGCTGAGCGTGAGATGTCTCTGGCCTCAGTGAAGGATGAGATCAAAAAGATGCTTATGGATGAAAAACGTAAGGCAGTTATTCCCGGATGGATCCAGGAGCAGCGTAGCAAGGCCAAAGTGGAAATAACCTTATAACGCGATGGCGTTATAAGGTTATTGAGCAACGCCGTGGGGTTTCTGAAATGATAGCCGAGGTTATAGTTGATCTTCCCGTTCTTACCGGTGAATTCGGCTTTGATTATATCGTTCCACCTCATATTCAAGAAGAGGTTGTGGTGGGTGATGAAGTTGAAGTTCTCTTTAACCGCAGGCATGTCAAAGGCATAATTGCGCATCTTAAGAGCCATTCTGCTTATGCCGATCTCAGCACTATACTCCATTTAATCCGGCATGATACATTTCTTTGCGAGAAATCTATAGCGTTAGCTAAATGGATTGCCCGGCACTATTTCTCTCCCTCCATAGATGCACTAAGGCTCTTTTATCCCTCTTATATTGAAGAGGGCGTTCGTAAGCAGAGAGTGCTTCTGATCGGACCATCTGAGAGAGTGCCTGACAGATTGACGGCATTACAGCAAAGATTGTATGATCTTATCCTTGCCAATCCTTTTCGCTTCAGCAGAGCTGAATGTTATCGCCTTTGCGGCGTCAGCTCTTCTGTAATGAATGCGCTGGTAAAAAAAGGCCTCGTTTCTTTCGTTACGCCTGATGAAGCTTACGCTTCATTACGTGCAAATGATAATATTCCGGAGCGCCTTACAGATGAGCAACAGCATGTATTGAATGCTGTTATGGATTTGAGAAGACGTGGCGATACCAGGCCGGTGCTTCTGCACGGCGTTACCGGAAGTGGTAAGACAGAACTATATATCCGTATGGTTGAGAAGACACTGGCTGGCGGCCGTCAGGCGATAGTGACCGTGCCGGAAATAGGGCTTACGCCACAGATATCCGGCATATTCAGAAGCAGATTCGGTCAAAGGCTGGCTGTGTTGCATAGCGCTATGTCGGCCGGTGAAAGAGCCTCGGAATGGCGCAGGATAGCTGACGGCGATGCAGATATTGTATTGGGGCCCAGATCTGCCGTTTTTGCTCCTTTAAAAGATCCAGGCATAATAGTTATTGATGAAGAGCATGACCAGAGCTACAAACAAGATAGCTGCCCCCGGTATCACACCAGAGATGTAGCCATGAAGCGAGCGGAACTTTATGCTGCCCAGGTAGTGCTGGGCAGTGCCACTCCGTCGCTGGAGAGCTATTATCAAGCATCTAACGGCAATTATGTGCTGTTGGAATTGAAGAAGCGGGTGGCAGACAGGGAAATGCCGCATGTTGAGATAATCGACATGAGAGAGGAACTTAAATCCGGAAACCGTCGTATTTTCAGCCGAAAGCTGATGGATGCGGTAAAAGAGGCACTGGATAATGATAAACAGAGCATACTCTTTCTGAACAGAAGGGGCTACTCCACCTTTGTTCTTTGCCGAGAGTGCGGTTATTCTGTTCGCTGTCCTAACTGTTCAGTCTCGCTCACCTATCATATGAAAAATAAAATGCTGACATGTCATCATTGTGAATATACGGCAAAAGCGCCGAGTACCTGTCCCAAATGTTCCAGTCATTATATCAGGTATTTCGGGCTGGGAACTGAAAGGCTGGAAGAGAGTACGGCATTAGAATTTCCCGATGCACCGGTTTTTAGAATGGATAGAGACACTACTTCCAGAAAGGGAGCGCACCAGGAACTGATAGAGGCTTTCAAGAGCAGAAGCGGCGGTATACTTATAGGTACTCAGATGGTTACCAAGGGGCATGATTTTCCGGAGGTTACGGTTGTCGGTGTTATTGCCGCCGATATATCATTGAATGTGGAATCCTTTAGAGCTGGTGAGAGGACTTTTCAGCTTCTGACGCAGGTGGCAGGCCGGGCGGGCCGCGGCTCTACCGAGGGTAAAGTAATGCTGCAGACGTATAATCCGGAACATTCGGCCATTGTCTGTGCCGCCGAACACAATTACACCGGCTTTTATGAGGTGGAATTACAACAACGGGAGGAGTTATCATATCCGCCCTTCAGCCGTATTATTAGTATCGTCTCTTTCGATCCAATGCCGGACAAGGCCCGGAACAGGATTACGGCCTTTGCCGAGCTGCTGCGGCAGAATCTGCCGCAGCATGATATAATTATTGGGCCGGCTCCTGCCGCCATAGCCCGGCTTAAAGGAGAATATAGATGGCATTTGCTGATCAAATCAAGCGAGCTGGAGAAAACATTAGAACATCTGAGGCAAGTGCTGCTGTCCATGCGCCAGGCTGACAGGAGAGGGCTTATAATTGATGTGGACCCCGATTAAAAGTATACGGTGAAAAGGAGTGTATCGGCTATGGCCGTACTCAAGATATTGACCAGTGAGGATTCCCGTCTCAGGCAGGAGACGAGAGAAGTAACGGAGATAACGCCTGATATAAGGCAGTTGATCAGAAATATGTCAAGCACATTATATGCCGCCAACGGCGTTGGTTTGGCTGCTACTCAGGTCGGTTCCGATAAGCGGATAGCATTGGTGGATATCGGCGAAGGGCTTATAGTTCTTATTAATCCTGAAATCGTAGCCTGTAGCGGTAGGGTCGTTTGCCAGGAAGGCTGTCTAAGCATTCCCGGTTATACAGCTGAAGTAGAGCGCTTCTCCTGGGTAAGAGTTAGCGCCAGAGACCTCAAGTTCAGACAATTTGAAATGGAGGGTACCGGCTTGCTGGCTCAGGCATTGCAGCATGAAATCGATCATCTTGATGGTGTCCTTTATGTGGATAAGGCCGATCCTTTAACACTTAAAAAGAGCGGTACAGAACAATGAAAGCGAAGATAATATTCATGGGAACATCGGAGTTTGCTGTTCCCTCTATTAGAAGTTTGCATGAAGCTGTGGGCATATCGCTGTTGGTAACACAACCTGATAAGCCTGCCGGCCGTAATCTCAAGCTCAGATTAAGCCCTGCCAAGGAAGCGGCGCTGGAATTAGGCATAGAGATCTATCAACCGGAACGTATAAAGTCAGCTGAAGCATTGGATAGAATATCTTCATTGCAACCGCAAATTCTGTGGGTGGCTGCTTATGGGCAGATATTGCCACAATCCCTGCTGGAGGTGCCTGAACTAGGGGCGGTGAATTTGCACGGTTCTCTCCTGCCGGCATACAGAGGGGCAGCGCCCATACAGCGTGCTATTATGAATGGCGATAGCGCAACAGGAGCTACCATCCTTTATATGACTGCCAAGGTGGATGCCGGGGATATACTGTTGCAACGGCCTGAGCTCATATATGCAGATGATACCTCTCTCACATTAGGGCGGCGCCTGTCGGAAATCGGCGCTGAATTGGTATTGGAATCCACTGCCGTAATACTCGAAGGACGCGGTAGGGCGCTGGCTGTGCCTCAGGATGAGAGTAAAGCAACATATGCGCCGATCATCACTAAAGCTGAAGCAGAGATCGACTGGTCCTTCTCTGCCGAGCGAATACGTAATCTGATAAGGGCGATGATACCCTGGCCGACCTCCTTTACTTATAGAAATGGTGAGCGGTTGAGAATATGCCGAGCGGAAGTAAAACCTGTTTCAGGAGGTCGGACCGGGGAGGTTGTGGAGATATCCGAGCAGGGAATATTGCTGGCTACCGGTCAGGACGGCCTGTTGATAACAGAGCTTCAGCCTGAGAACAGGAAATGCTTGCACGCGGCACAATATATAAATGGATACAAGCCTGCATGCGGAGAAATTTGGGGAAAGCCGGCTAAGGAGTAAGAGATGCCCAAGGTGATACTGGAACCCGATGGTGAAGTTATAAAGGTGTCCCCGGGTGAGACACTCATGGAGGCCATGATTAATGCCGGCAAGGCCGTAGAAGCTCCTTGTGGCGGGCTGGGAACCTGCGGCAAATGCAAAGTAAGGGTTATCCATGGTGAAGCTGTGCCCGATGAGGTGGAGTTGCGGCTGCTGTCATCTGATGATCTATCAGCGGGAATGAGATTGGCCTGTAGGCTTCGACCAAAACAGAATATGAGTGTACATTATGAGGATACGCTCAGTCTGGCTACTCATAAGCTCTTTGCCGGTGATAGCCGTATCGATCTGGCCTTCAGGCCTTCTGTCAGCAAGGTGGCGGTAGTGATAGGGCCTCCCAGCCTGGAAAAGCAGTGGTCGGCGACAGAACGTTTGCGCTATGCACTGGCCGGGCATGCTGAAGTGAAGCCGCTGAGAATCGACGTGCTGCGTTGCTTAAACGGCCTTCTTGATCAGCGCTCTCCACAGGAGATAACAGTTGTTTTACGCGGTGACAGCGTGATAACGGTGGAAAGAGGAAATAGCGTTGACGCCAATTACGCCGTGGCAGTGGATATCGGCACCACCACAATAGCAAGCTATTTGCTGGATGTATACCGGCAGCGGCTGATAGATACCGCCTCATCCTCCAATCCTCAGGCAACATATGGAGCAGATCTTATATCCCGCATAGAATATGCCTCTGACGATTTGAAATTGCAAGCATTGAAAGATATGCTGTTGAATACGGTCAACGGCCTGATAAGCGAACTCGCTAGGCGGCACAATATTGAAACAACCAATATTTATGAGGTTGCTCTGGTGGGCAATACCTGTATGAGCCATATCTTCTGGGGGCTTGATGTCCGGGCGCTGGCAACGGCACCATACACAGCCGTTACCAGCGACGAAGTATGTGCCGATGCTGTAAGCGCCGGTATAGGTAGTATTAATCCTGCAGCCGATGTTTTCACTCTTCCCAATGTCGCCGGTTTTGTCGGTGCGGATACGGTCGGAGTTATACTGGCCACCGGCATTGAGGAAGCCGATGAGCTGAAGCTGATTGTAGATATCGGCACTAACGGCGAGATGGTGCTGGGCAACCGTGAACGGATGATAGCCTGCTCTGCTGCAGCCGGACCCGCTTTTGAAGGTGCGCATATATCCCGGGGTATGCGTGCCGTTCCCGGAGCCATCGATGGTGTCAGAATCGAGAATGAAAGAGTTGTTTGTTCGGTTATAGGTGAAACGGAGGCTGTCGGCTTCTGCGGTTCGGGATTAATCGATGCCGTGGCCCTTTTCAGACGTTGCGGTTTAATTGATGAATCCGGATACATCATATCCGGAGAGGAAGCACTTGAAAGAAGCCGAGCTGTTAAAGGCATACGCCTGGCTGAAGAAGATGGCGCTTCCAGTATTCTCTTTGGCGATAGTGCCGACGGCAGAGTAAAGATTACTCAGCGAGACATCAGAGAGGTTCAATTGGCAAAAGCCGCTATCCGAGCCGGAGCCATCCTTCTTTTGAAATATTTTGGATGCGAAGAGAAGGATATTTCTCTTCTTTTGCTGGCAGGCGCATTCGGTAATTATATCAATAAAAGCAGTGCATTGGAGATCGGGCTTTTGCCGGCTATCGATGCGAAGAGAATAATATCTGCAGGTAATGCCGCCGGAGTTGGAGCCGTCAAGGCGTTGGCATCCCTGGATGACCGGTATAGGGCCCGAAGATTGGCGCAAAAGGTTGAATATATCGAACTCTCTTTGAATGCGGATTTTCAAAGGGAGTTTGTTGCGTCTATGTTATTTTAACCCAATTTGTAGTAGAATTTCTTCGGCGATATAACAAAGCTGAACTACGTTAAGACATTTTTTATGCGACTGATGACGCTTCTGCTTGTTTTGACGATTATCTGGGTGGAAGCAACGGGGCAATAATGGCCTTTATTCTGGCGGCTGCGATAAACTTTAGCAGCTACTGGTTCAGCGATAAGATGGTTCTCGGTATATGCGGCTTTAACACGTATTCGCTATTGGAGAAGCGTATCGAACGGCTTGAAAAGATGAGGATATAAAAGAGCATTGATAAAGGGAAGAGATCTAGCCTTGAGAACGCTGATGCTGATGGAAAAGCGCCAGGCGTTTTCTAATATAGCCCTAAGTAGGGCGTTGGCCGAAACAGGAATAGGTGAGGGTGTTGAGACGGCTCTGGCGACAGAGCTGCTTTATGGAGTTCTGCGCTGGAGGGGGGCGATCGATTATATCATCGATCGCCGCTCCAGGCATCCCGTAACCAAGCTGACCCTGCCCATAAAAAACATTCTTCGCCTAGGTATTTATCAACTATATTTCCTTACCCGCGTTCCAGCCTATGCCGTTGTGGATGAATCCGTCCGAGCGGCCAGGAGGTATGCTCATAAGGGAGTCGCAGGCCTGGTCAATGCGATTCTGCGGCATCTTCCAGCCGATATCGAGGATAATGATTGGCCGGATTGTCATGAAGATCCGATAGGCTATATATCGGCTCGGCATAGCCACCCGGTCTGGATGGTGGAGCGATGGATAACCGCATACGGTTTTGACGGTGCCTTATCAATTTGCCAGGCCAATAACGAACGTCCGCCTCTTACGCTGCGAACAAATCTCCTTAAGACGACCTCAGAAGAATTAGGGCGCTCCTTAGCAGAGAAAGGCTATCAGGTATCATCCGGCAGACTCTTTCCGGAGGCACTGAATTTGGCAACGGGAGCGGGCATCTGGAATACTCCAGAGTACATCGAGGGGCTATTCCAACCACAGGACGAGGCATCTATGTGTGTTGCTCATGCCCTCACTCCCATGCCCGGACAGAATGTCTTGGATCTCTGCAGCGCTCCCGGAGGTAAAAGTACCCACGTTGCCGAATTGATGGCAAATAGAGGGCGAATACTCTCGGTAGATATCAATGCGGCACGCTTGCGGCTTGTTCATGCCAATGCAGCCCGTCTTGGCATAGGAATTATCGACACTCTTCAGATGGATGCCAGAGAAGTTACAGGTAAGGTAAATGAACGCTTTGATGCTGTCATGGCGGATGCTCCGTGTACAGGCACAGGATCGCTGAGGCGAAAGCCGGAGATAAAATGGCGTCTTCTGCCGGAGAAGCTGCAGGAGTTGCCCGAATTGCAAACGGCTATTCTCAATGAAGCGGCGCGGGCGGTCCGTCCCGGTGGTATACTGGTCTATAGCGTTTGCAGCATCGAGCCGGAGGAAGGTTCGGATATCATAAGCAGTTTTCTGGCGGCGAACAGGGAATATATGCCGCTGGACCTGAGCCGGCGTTTACCGCTTTGCTTACATGATGGACAGCTAACAACCGCAGGCACCTTGCGCCTGCTCCCCGGCGTACACGGCACAGACGGGTTCTTTCTGGCGGCTATGCGAAGGAGGGCCGATAATGACAGCTAAGGCTGATGCTCTTGCTTTTCTTCCTGAGGAGATGCGGACCTTTATCGCTGATCTCGGCTGGGAGCCTTACAGAGCGGATCAAATATTCAAACGCTTGCATGCAAAGATGGCTTCATCTATTGATGAAATTAGCGAACTATCTCTTGCGATGCGAGCTCTTCTTAAGCAGAAGGCCGTTATCGAGCATCCCGTAATTGCCGGGCGTACAGTATCGCGAGAAGAGGCTACGGTAAAATTTCTTTTACGCCTTGCTGATGGGAAAAATATAGAAGCTGTGCTCATGCATTATAACAAGCGCAGCAGTTTATGTATATCTTCACAGGTCGGATGTCCGCTGGGATGCTCTTTTTGTGCTACGGGTGCTATGGGTTTTAGCCGTAATATGACGGCTTCGGAGATAATGGGGGAGATTTACGTTGTTGCTAAAGCTCTTGGACGCAGGATAAACAATATTTTATATATGGGGATGGGAGAACCCTTTTACAATTATGAGGCCGTAATGCGATCCATACGGTTGCTGACAGCGCCGGAGGGATACGGCTTGTCACAGAGGCAGATTACCGTATCTACCTGCGGTATAGTGCCCGAAATAAAGCGTCTGGCTACAGAGGGCATACAGATACGTTTGGCCGTCTCGTTGCATGCCGCCACCGACGAGGTGCGCAGCACCATCATGCCTGTAAACAGGGTATACCCCCTTAGCGTTCTCATCTCTGCCTGCAAAGAGTATCAGGCCGGAACAGGTCGTCGGATAACATTTGAATATACTGTTATTCCCAGCGTCAACGATGGCCCGGATCAGATTAGAGCGCTGGCAGTGCTTCTTAGAGGGCTCAAATATCATATCAACGTTATTCCTCTTAATCCTGCCGGCGGCGGAAGGCCAGGATTACGCGAGGCCCTTTTGTTTTCTAAAGCCTTGGATAGCGCAGGCTTGATATACACGCTCAGGCAAAGCCGCGGCACAACCGTTGGCGGTGGTTGCGGCCAGTTGGCCGGCGATAAAACGTTTAGTGCCCGACAGCCCGAACAAGACCGAAAAGAGGATAAGAAACGGTGGTTGAAGAAATAAAGACAGAGACGCCTAAGGGCATCAAGTCGCAGAAGCACAAAGGGTTCGGAAGTATTGATAAAGACTCCGGTAATCTGCTGGTGTTTCTGATTTATATTATAGGAGTAGTTGCGTCATGACCGGCAAAATGCTGAATGACCGTTATCTGATACTGGCGGAAATTGGCTCCGGCGATATAACGGCCGTATATAAAGCGATGGATACACTTCTTAACAGAGAGGTAGCCGTTAAGATTCTACATCGGCAGTTGGCTTCTGAAAGTGTGGTGGAGGAGTTTCACAGAGTAGCCAGAAATCTAGCCGGCCTGTCACATCCTTATATTACCAATACATATGCCTCCTACAGGGATGGTGATATTCATTATCTGGTACAGGAGCTTATGGCTGGTACTGTTAAGAACAGCAGAACCTTTCCTCTATTCCCCAATGAGGCGGTAAGAACAGGCGTGCAAATATGCGAAGCGCTGAAATATGCTCACAAGACCGGTCTGTTGCATGGGCACCTGGTCCCGGGCAATATCCACTACGACCTTACAGGTACGGTAAAACTGAATGATTTCTCCATGGCAACAGCCATTGCTCGAATATCCAGGGATGCTGTGCCGCTAACAATGGCCGGTGTGCTTTATATATCACCCGAGCAGATAAAGGGTGAATTGCCGAGCGAAGCCTCGGACATGTATATGGTCGGAATCAATCTCTATGAGATGGTATGCGGCAAGGTGCCTTTCAATGGTGACACCGTCGTTAAAATAGCTTACGATCATTTACATGAAAAGCCGCTGTCTCCCCGTTACAATCTCAGCATGATCGATGAAGAGCTGGATAAATTGATAGACAGGCTTTTGGATAAAGATCCGGCGAGGCGTTACCGTACGGTGGAGCTATTGTTGAAGGCATTGCGGGATATATTCATTGGCGGTGATACCTTTACTCCATCGCCGAGCAATATTACGGATGGTACCAAGGATAATGATGCTTTTGATGATGATAAAGAAGAGTATGCCGGAAGTCTCAGAACTCTCCGGGCCGGGGGTAGACATAAACGTCCGCCGTCTGCTGGAAAAATTATATTGCTTGCCGGATTAATTCTGGTATTAGGTGTCTTGATAAGCAAATTGCCGTTGAACATTTTTCCTGCCGAGGTCACCATGCCTGATGTTCGCGGTAAATCTATCAGGGAGGCGGAGCAGATTCTTGAGGATCGAAAGCTGCATATGAAAATAGTCGGTGAGAAATATGATAATACTTATGCCGTCGGCACTGTGCTCTCCACTGAACCGGCAGCAGGAAGAATGGTGCGTCAGAATCGTCTTGTTTTTGTTATTATCAGCAAAGGGATTGAAACAGCGGAAGTGCCCGATCTTTATAATAATCCTTATGATAGTGCATTGCGAGCCTTGTCTGAGGCCGGTCTGACGGCAAGCAAGCCCGAAGAGCGATATGATGCTTTTATTCCCAAGGGATACGTGGCCGGTCAATCACCGCAGCCGCAATCAATTGTACCCAAAGGATCCCGGATAGCCATCATCCTGAGCCAGGGACCGGAGCCGGAGGAGACGGTATCCTCCGAGGCTGAAGGCGTTAAGAAGAGCGCAGTCGTTAATTATCAAGTGCCTAACGACGGCAAGCGTCACAGAATACGGGTAATGGTAACCGACAGTCAGGGCGAAAGAATCTATCTGGACAAGCTCTTTCAGCCGGGAGAGAACGTTCAGCAGGAGATTACCGGCTTCGATGAAGTATCCGTGAACATATATGTGGACGGCCGGCTGGTGAGAGAGGAGACTTTCTAAGTGAAAGATATAACCATATTGCCATCCATACTGGCATCGGATTTCAGTTGCCTAGGCTGCGAGGTGTCCAGAGCCGGGGATGCGGGAGCAACGCATATTCACGTCGACGTTATGGATGGAGCCTTTGTTCCTCCTATAACTATCGGTGCCGATGTGGTCAAGGCTTTAAGGAAGAGAACAGACCTTATTTTTGATGTTCATCTGATGATTTCTTCTCCGGAAAGACAGATCGAGTCTTTCGCCGAAGCTGGAGCCGGGATGATATCGCTTCATGTCGAGGCCACTGCTCATCTGCATAGAGCTTTGGGCATGATTCGTCAGACAGGTGCCCAGGCCGGTGTGGCTCTCAATCCAGCTACCCCTTTGGATACTATAAATTATGTGCTTGAAGAGGCTGATTACGTTCTTTTGATGACCGTCAACCCCGGATATGGCGGACAGGCCTTTATTGAGGCTATGTTGCCGAAGATTGCCGCAGCCCGCGGTATGATCGATCGTTCCGGGCGGGAGATACGTCTGGAGGTGGATGGAGGAATAAACATCGCCACCGCCTCCAGAGTGATAAAAGCAGGCGCCGATATGCTGGTTGCCGGGACCGCAGTCTTCGGTGCCGATGATATGGCTGAGGCGATACAAACCCTACGAGAAGAAAAAATCTGAACAAGGGCAAAGATGTTTTGTTGCAGAATTGAAGAGACTGTTACGGCATAGACCAAATTGACTGCTAAAGTATCCAGGAGGCAATAAGAAAGTATATCGCCAGCCCGCCTACATCGGCGAGCGTTGTTATCAGGGGACTGCTGGCCACAGCCGGATCCAGTTTAATACGCGTGAATAAAAAAGGTAGGAACATACCAAGCAGATTGGACCATATGATAATGCTTATCATGGTTAATCCCACGACCCAGCCGATCTGTGTATTTCCACGGAAAGCCCCCAGTGCAAAGCCCATAGCGCCCAGGGTAATACCCAGCAGGGCGCCCACACCGATTTCTTTGAAGAATACCGCTCCCCATTGTTTGACATTGATATCACCGGTGGCTAATGCCCGAATCATCAGGGTGGCCGCCTGTGCACCCGCGTTGCCGCCGCTGTCTATTAGCAGAGGAATAAAAAAGGCCAGAACGATGGTGCCGGTCAGCACATCTTCAAAGGAAGCGATAATGCTGGATGAGACCAGATTAACAACTACCAAAGCTGCCAACCAGCCGATACGCTTGGAGAAAAGCGACCATAGACTGCTGGCCCGATAGCTGCTTTCCAAAGGAGTGATACCGCCGACTTTGTGAAAATCCTCAGTCACTTCTTCCTGAGAGACATCAAGAACATCATCAACGGTAACAATACCCAGCAGGACGCCATTAGAATCGACTACCGGAACAGCTACAAGATTATACTTTTGAATAACTTTGACGGCCTCTTCCCGGTCATCCAATGCCATGACACTGGCAAAAGAGGTGTTCATAATCTGCTCTGCCATTTTATCCGAATCAGCCAGAAGAAGCTTACGCAGCTCCAGCGTTCCCAATAGTTTCCATGAGGCATCCACTACATAAACAGTGTAAATGGTTTCGCTGTCTTTGCCCTTGAGTCGGATATGAGACAGGGCATGGTCAATAGTCCAATACGGGCGAACAGCTACATAGTCCGGAGTCATCAACCTGCCAACACTATCTTCAGGATAACCCAGAAGTTGCCTGGCTTCCTGCAGATCATGGGGGCTTAGCAGGTTCATCAGGCGCTGTGTAGCCTGGCCGGGCATTTCTTCTAGAAAGTGCGTTCTATCGTCCGGACGCATATTAGCCAGCAGTTGCCGGGTTTCCTCATTGGTCAAATCACTCAAAAGAGCATCTTGCTCCTGAGGCTCCAAGCAAGAAAATATTTCGGCGGCTATCGGCCGGTGTAGAAGACGAAAAAGGATGGCCCGGTCTGCTTCGTCCAGTTCCGGCAGCAGGTCCACTATTTCAGGCGGAGGGAAGGATTCCAGCAGATCACGAAGGCCCTGCCAGTTGCCTTGCTCGATAAAAGCCTGGACCTCTTGTGTTGTTTTCGTCATGATGCCGCCCTCGCTTTTCTATCAATTGAGCCCCAATGGAGGGTTTTCAACCCGGGTCTGTTGCAGAGAGATCAACCGCTGGGAAGCCCGGCAGGTAATTTAACCGCTTGCAATCCTGCGCTTTTGTTGAATTTTCTGCCGGAGTAATAATCATCCGAAACCCTGCCACCAAAAACGTACCGACGTATTGAAAGATGCCTTTATTGCAGGGTTAGGCACTGTCAGGGTTTATGTGGATTTTACCAGCAGAGCCGTGGAGGTGTCAATGTGGATGGGATTATTGTTGAATTAGAATATCGCATATGCTATCATTCCTAATGTGATCTTCAGGGCAGGGTGAGGCCGATGGCCATATCCCGACCGGCGGTAAAGCCCGCGAGTCTTTTGACCGATCCGTTGCAATTACGGAGCCGACAGTAAAGTCTGGAAGGTAGAAGATCATTCTCTTTCTGCCTTCCGGCCCCTGAAAAACGGGGGTTTTTATGTCTGTCTATATATCTTCATTGATAGTTGGAGGAGTCGTCTTTATATTAATGTTGCTTCTGCTGGCTTTTGAATTCCGGCGTTACAGCAACGGCGATATAAACAGGCATTTATTATTTCTTCGTGCTATTATCGCTATCGTCTTGACGTTTCTGGTATTCTTTGTCGCTATGGGAACAATATTTCTGGTGAATGAAAGGAGGCTGTTATGCTTTGTTTGGTATGTGGTGCTGGCATTTGTGCTTGCCGTAATAATGCTACTGATCATGGACCTGCGAGCTGTTCGTCATCTTTATAATGAACAGCGGAAGTTGATATTGCCGCGGGAGAGTGATGACGATGACGACCGACGCTGATAAACGCCGCTTTATGAGCATGGTCCTCAGTATGGCCCGCCGGAGCAGAGGGAAAGTAAGTCCCAATCCTCTGGTGGGAGCGGTTGTAGTTCGTGACGGCAAGGTTATAGGTCGTGGCCGGCATGCCGTCTATGGAGGGCTGCATGCTGAAGTAGCCGCCATAGCCGATGCCGGGGATTGTCGGGGTGCCGAGATCTTCGTTAACCTGGAACCTTGCGCTCATCATGGCAAAACGCCACCGTGTGTGGAAGCTGTAATTGCTGCCGGGATTAAGAGCGTTTACGTCGGTATGGTCGATCCGAATCCGCTGGTGGCGGGAGCAGGCCTGGAACGTTTGCGGAGGGCGGGTATATATGTGGAGAACGGTATTCTGGAGGAGAAATGCCGGGATCTCAACCGGGGTTTCGTCAAATATATTACCAGCGGTTTGCCCTTTGTTGCCTGGAAGGCGGCGGCCTCCCTGGATGGGCGTACCGCTTTGGCCGATGGGCAATCGAAATGGATAACCTCTCAGGCTTCCCGCCGATGCGTGCAGGCGCTCAGGGTTGATCATGATGCAGTCATGGTCGGCAGTGGAACTGTGCTGGCCGATAATCCCAGGTTGGATGTACGTATTCCAAGCCGGTTTCATCCTGTGCGCATTATAGTCGACAGTATGGCTGTTACACCGCCTGACGCCAGGCTCTTCAATGGTAACGGTAAGATATTTATAGCGGTAACCCGGAATGCACCTGCTGCTAGGGTGGAAGCCCTCAGCAAGAAGGGTGCTCGGATAATCGAAGCCGGCAACGAGCGCCATGTGGATTTGAGTGCCCTGCTTCGTTTGTTGCCACGTCTGGGGGTAGCGACAGTTCTTCTTGAAAGCGGATCCAGGCTCTCTACGGCTATGTTGATTCAGGGCCTGATAGATGAAGCCTTCATCTTTATGGGCCCCATATTTCTTGGCGGCGAAAGCCTGCCTCTACTTGGGCCGCTGGATCTGAAAGAGATAGACGGCTGTTATGGGTTGGAAGATATCACCTGGCGGCGTATCGGTGATGATATGCTATGTCGTGGGCGGTTAAGAGTGAGGGATGTCGATTGTTTACCGGTTTGATAGAAACGGTCGGAAGAGTAGAGAACATAACGCACAACGGATCGGGAGCAGAACTGACGGTTGATATCGGCAAGCTGTCGGTATCTCTAGGGGATAGTCTGGCTGTTAACGGTGTTTGCCTGACAGCGGATGATATTAAGGGTAGCCGTATACGAATGTCCGTGATGCCGGAAACGGTACGCCTGACTAATCTAGGTGCGCTACATGCCGGCGATGAGGTGAATCTGGAGAGGGCGCTATGCCTTGGTAAGCCGTTGGGAGGGCATTTTGTCAGTGGGCATATCGATGCAATAGGAGAGATAACAGAGTTGAAAACTGAGGGCAACGCTCTTTTGGTTACAGTAGCTGTGCCGGCTGAATTGATGTCGATGATAGCCGTTAAAGGGTCTATAACCGTGGAAGGGATAAGCCTGACGGTGGTTGCCGTAAAAGGTAATTGCTTTACCGTCTCGCTGGTCGGATATACCAGGCAGGTAACGACTATGAAAAAGCCGGTTACAGGACGTAGAGTTAATGTAGAGGTCGATATATTGGCTAGATATATCAAGCGTCTGCTGGAGGTCGATTCTAAGCTCAAGCAGGATAAGAGCGCTCTGCCTGAACAGACGCCGAGCCTGCTTGAGGAATGGCTCAAAGCGTAGGCTCGGCATATAGGCTGGAGCAGGGATTACGGAAATTTGAATTTTTGAAAAAGATAGCAAGCAGGAGGGCCTGCATGGAAAATGTAAAACTAACAACAAGCAACCGATCCTTTTCCTGCGATGGGGAGGGTGCTCTGCCGGTAACTCTACCTGCAGAGCATAGAAACCGTAACTCTGCTGCGCTCATAAAGCGAGTGGAAGCCGCCCTTGATGTAATACGATCCGGGGGAATGATAATTGTAGTTGATGATGACGATAGAGAGAATGAGGGTGATCTGCTGGCCGCTGCTGAGTTGATTACACCGGAAATGGTTAATTTTATGGCGCTTCACGGTCGGGGTCTCATATGTATGCCCCTGGAACAGGAGGCGGCAGACAGGCTCGACTTGGAGCCGATGGTGCCGGTTAATACCGAAAGCATGCAAACCGCTTTTACCGTCTCCATTGATGCCGATAAGGGAATCACTACAGGTATATCGGCTTATGATCGCGCCCGGACAATAAAGACGGCAGCAGATCCTGAAAGCCGTCCGGAGAGCCTGCGGAGGCCCGGGCATATCTTTCCTTTAATTGCCCGAGATGGCGGCGTTCTGGTGAGAACCGGGCATACAGAGGCAGCTGTAGATCTGGCCAAAGCTGCAGGCTTGTCTCCTGCCGGAGTTATCTGCGAGATTATGAACGAAGATGGAAGCATGGCTAGAATGCCGCAGTTGGAGGTTTTTGCCGAAAAACACGGCTTGATGATAATATCCGTAGAAGATATTATAGAGTATAGGCGAAGAAAAGAACGTCTGATCGTTAAAGTGGCCGATATAAAACTTCCTACTTCGTATGGTGAATTTAAAGCCTTTGCTTATAACACCGTTTTACGCCATGGTGATACGCATCTGGCTCTGGTAATGGGTGAGTTGAACCCGGATAAGGCTCACCTGGTCAGAGTGCACTCTGAATGCCTTACCGGCGATGTCTTTAGAAGCCGGAGATGCGATTGTGGGGAGCAGCTGGATGCAGCCATGGAATTGATAGCCAAAGAAGGCGGTGTTTTGCTTTATATGCGGCAGGAAGGACGAGGGATAGGCTTGGCCAATAAACTGAAAGCTTATGCGTTGCAGGATAAAGGCAGGGATACTGTTGAGGCCAATGTTGAACTGGGCTTCCCGCCGGACCTGCGCGATTACGGTATTGGTGCTCAGATATTATATGATCTGGGATTACGTCGCATACGTCTTATTACCAACAACCCGAGAAAGATTGTAGGGCTGGAAGGGTATGGGCTCTCCGTAGTAGAACGAGTATCATTGGAAATACCGGCCAATGAGAAGAACAGAGCCTATCTTAGGACCAAGCGGCATAAAATGGGACACTATTTGACGGTATAGGGGTCAGTATAAGTAAAGAGCAAAGAATGGAGGAAGCGATGTTTAAAAAGTACGAGGGGAACCTGGTTGCTGAAGGATTATCAATTGGTATTGCGGTCAGCAGATTCAATGAGATTATTACCATGCGCCTGCTTGATGGGGCCATGGATGCTTTAAAGCGCCATGGTTTATCCGAAGAGGCGATGGAAGTAGCCTGCGTTCCCGGTGCCTTCGAGCTACCGCTGATTGCTGGAAAGATGGCTGGAAGCGGTAGATATGATGCCGTTATCTGCCTTGGAGCAATAATACGTGGCGGCACACCACATTTTGATTACGTAGCCGCTGAAACAGCTAAGGGGATAGCGCAGGCGGCTTCAGCTACAGGTGTTCCGATAACCTTTGGTGTAATTACCGCCGATAATCTGGAACAAGCTATAGAGCGGGCCGGTTCCAAGAGCGGAAACAAAGGGTGGGATGCTGCCGTAACCGCTATAGAGATGGCTAATTTGATAAAGACGCTGTAATCAGGGATCGGTATGAAAAAAAACGAGCGATAATATGCTAAAACGTTTGCATAGCACCTACATTTCTATCTTTGAACGATACCCCGTGTTGCTGCCGTTGGCAGTGCTTTCTGTCATAGCGGAAATGGGGTATTCGCTGATGCTGATTTTCGGGTTGCCGCTTTATCTGACTGGAAGCTTTAAGACCGGCTATACCTTTGTTGGTTTTGCCATAGCAGCATTTACGGGAACGGAAATGATTTTTAAGCCGATACTGGGACACCTTAGCGACCGTATCGGCAGGAAGCCGTTAATGGTAGCCGGTATGGCGGCTTCTACTTTGACACCCTTATTGATAGCCGTTTCTCCCTTTACTTATCTTATACTCTTCCTTAGAGCCGTGGATGGTGCCGGTGCGGCAGCGCTGTGGCCTGCTATCAGTGCTATTGCCGCTGACGTAGTGGATATAAGAGAGAGAACGACGGCATTAAGTGTCTTTAATATGGCTTATATGATAGGAGTGGGCCTTGGGCCTGTTGCCGGCAGCTTGATGGTGGCTCTTTTCACTGAAGCACGCTTCCTTTTTTATATGGTAAGCCTATTATTCTTTCTTTCCCTGCTGATAGCCTGGTCGGTTAAGTGGCATAAGCAGCCCTCTGTTATAATTAAAGATAGGGTTACAAGGGCAGAGGCCGGAAATCGTGCAACAGAAGTTAAAGCGGTGCCTGTAAAGGAAGCCAAAAGCAACAAACCGCGTTTGCAAGGCATATTTGCAAGGCAGCAGGAGCTCTTTCAAGGCTCTCTGCCGGCTCTTTATCTTATGGGGACCATACAGATGCTGGGCATTAGCGCCCTATCCCCTATACTGATTAAATATATCACTGAAGTGATGGGTATAAGCCAGGCCAGGATACCCATTCTCTTTCTTTTGCCGGCGGCCAGCATTGCTCTTTTTTCCATTCCATTGGGCAGAATGGCCGATCATATAGGCAAGCGAACAGCCGTAATTATAGGGGGGGCAATGGCATCGATAGCTGTATGGCTTATCCCCTTTGCTAAAGATCTGGTCTTCTTTATGCCTTTGGGTGTGATAACAGGATTAGGTTTTGTGACAGCAGTACCGGCCTGGCTGGCGCATATAACTGAAGCCGCCCCAAAGGGCAGAACAGGGGCAGTGATAGGCATGCTGGGCACTGCACAGGGCATTGGCTCTGTCATTGGGCCTATAGCGGGCGGATATGCAAAGGACATTTTAGGTTTCAATATGCCTTTTTATGTCAGCGCAATTTTTCTGACATTGACAACCTTGATGGCAGTTCTATTTATGAAAAATTCTTCTTTAGATAACTTCTGAAGCGTGTTGAGAAAGCTCTCTGATTATGTTAAACTACACTGTAAATCGGATTCCGGTACTTTATCAGAGGAGCAGATTTTATTGGATTTAAAATCTATTTTAGTTTCATTGCCTGTTTTTCTGCTGGCCATTATTCTTCATGAAGTGGCACATGGCTGGATGGCATATCGGCTGGGCGATCCCACAGCCAAATGGTCCGGTCGGCTGACTTTAAATCCTATTTCGCATATTGATCCGCTGGGGGCAATCTTCTTTCTTATCTCACTTGCAGCCGGCGTCGGCTTTGGGTGGGCCAAACCTGTGCCCGTTAATATTTATAATATGAAGGACCCGCGTCGAGGCATGGTCATGGTGTCGCTTGCAGGGCCTGCTGCCAATATTTTGCAGGCATTGCCATATGCAATTATATTTAGAATTACGGTAGGAACAGGTACGTTCGCTTCTCCATTCCTTGCTGAAATTATAGGGACCGTATGTGTCACAGGCGTTGTTATTAATATAATGCTGGCAATATTCAACCTGTTGCCGGTGCCGCCTTTGGACGGTTCGAAGATTCTAATGGGCTTGCTGCCTCACAAACAGGCTTACGGTCTGTCGAAAATCGAGCCTTACGGCATGCTCATTCTTCTACTTCTTATATTTACGAATGCCATCAGCTTTCTAGCTAGGACAATCGTATTCCCGGCAGCTATACTTTTGCTCGGTGCTTAAACGGAGGATTAGATGGGAACTATTCTTAGCGGTATGCGGCCAACCGGCAGGCTGCATTTGGGGCATCTACTTGGTGTTCTAAATAATTGGAAAAAACTTCAGGACGAGTATCAATGCTACTTCATGGTGGCCGATTGGCATGCGTTGACATCTGAATACGAAGATCCGTCGGCTCTTCGTGAGAATATACACCAGATGGTCATTGATTGGCTCAGTGCGGGTATTGATCCTGAGAAAGCTGTAATCTTTCGGCAATCAGATGTTTATCAGCATGCCGTTCTCCATTTAATGCTATCCATGATAGCCCCTTTGTCGTGGCTGGAGAGATGCCCCACCTATAAGGAGCAGATGCAGGAGATAAAGGGAAAGGATCTCTCGACATACGGCTTTCTGGGCTATCCTCTGCTGCAGGCGGCGGATATCCTGCTCTATAAGGCTGATACCGTTCCCGTCGGTGAGGATCAATTGCCGCATTTGGAACTGACCAGAGAGATCGCCAGGCGTTTTAATTATCTTTATGGTGCAATTTTCCCCGAGCCTAAGGCGCTTCTGACGGCTTCTTCTAAAGTGGCCGGTCTGGATGGGCGAAAAATGAGCAAGAGTTATGACAATTGTATCTTTCTCTCCGATGATGCCAAAACTATCCGGGAAAGAATAAGGAGCGCGGTAACCGATCCGCAGAAGATATATAAGGATAGTCCCGGCCGACCGGAAATCTGTAATGTGTTTACTTATGAGAACATATTTCTATCTGAAAGATGCGGTAAGATAGAAGCTCAATGCCGGGAAGGGACGTTGGGTTGTGTTAAATGCAAGGGCTATTTGGCTGATGCTATCATTGAGTATTTGCGTCCCGTTCATGAAAGACGTAATCATTATGAGAAAAAGCCGAATCTCGTTGATCGTTTGCTGGCTGACGGTGCCGGGAAAGCCTCAGTCACGGCAGCATCCAATCTCTCTTTAGCCATAAAAGCCATGGGATTGTAAGCATATGGATTTATCAGAAAATGTGTGCATAATAAGGTTGGATGATTTTGAAGGTCCGCTGGATCTTCTCCTGCACCTGATAAATCGCTCGGAAATGGATATTCAAAACCTTCAGATGACGAGAATCACGACTCAGTATCTTGATTTTATCCGTCTGATGGAAGAGCTGAATATAAACGTCGCTGCCGAATTCCTAGTGGTGGCTGCCGAATTGCTGCGGATAAAATCCAAGATGCTTTTGCCTCCCGATAAGGAGGATCTTCAGATGTCTGAAGATGAAGCGGACCCACGCCAGGCGCTTGCAGCTCGTCTTATGGAATACAAGCTTTACAAAGAGGCGGCACAGGCTATGTCGGCAAGGGAAGAGGAATGGCGTGGCGTCTTTGTGCGCCATCCGCTTGAGTTGGAAGAGTTGCGTCCTTCGGTGGGCACAGGTATAGCAGACGGCTTATCGGTTTTTGATTTGCTTGAAGCATTTCAACGGGTGCTGGTAAACGCTGTTGACGATGAAACGGATAATGAGCAGAAGATCGCCAGGGATGAAGTAACCGTTGAACAAAGGGTGAATCTGGTGTTAGCCAAGCTTCACAGGTCAGATGGTCGCATCTCTTTCAGGCACCTTTTCAGCGATAGGCCTGCCAGGCGGGAGATTATCGTAACCCTGCTGGCTATATTGGAGCTGATAAGGAAAAGACGTATCATGGCTGCCCAGGAGAAGTGTTTTGGTGAGATAGAGATATTTTTGTGCGAGGAATATGTCAATGCTTGAAGAGCGGAAGAACGCACTGGAAGCGCTGCTGTTTGTAGCCGGGGGGCCACTTGATGTCAGGCAAGCGGCAATGCTGTTGGAATTGCCGCCGGATACGGTCGAAGAGATTGCTCAGCGGCTTATGGATGATTATGCAGCCGGAGGGCTGCAGATAGTACCTGTAGCGGGCGGCTATCAGATGTGCACCAGAAATGAGGTTGCAGATTATATTGAAAGACTGCTGGCACATGAACGCGGGCGTCTTTCACGTGCTGCCATGGAGACGATGGCTATAATTGCTTATAAGCAGCCGATAACCAGAGCCGAAATAGAAGCTATCAGGGGAGTGAATTGCGACGGCGTTATCGAACGCCTCTCTCTTTACCGGCTGATAAAAGCGGTAGGGCGTAAGGATACCGTCGGGCGACCGATATTATATGGAACAACTGAGGAGTTTCTTAGATATTTCGGCTTTAACGGATTGAATGATTTACCTCCTCTGCCGGAGGAGAAAGAAGCAGGCGATGAAAAGGAGGCGACAGATGAGTAGAGTATCACAAATTATAGAGACCATGCCGCCATCAGGGATCAGGCGCTTTTTTGATATAGTTTCCACAATGGATGGCGTGTTGTCGCTGGGAATCGGCGAACCGGATTTCGTTACCCCGGAGAGGATAAGAAATGCTTGTGTATCTTCGCTGGCACAGGGACAGACGATGTATACCTCCAACCATGGCTTGCTGGAGCTTCGCCAGGTCATATCCGGACATATTTCCAAAGTGCATGGCGTGGAATATAATCCGGAGAAAGAAATACTGATAACCGTTGGAGTCAGTGAAGCCCTGGATATAACGCTGCGGGCTATTCTCAATCCCGGTGATGAAGTCATTGTTTTCGAGCCTTCATATGTGTCATACAAGCCGTGTGTTGTTATGGCAGGTGGTGTGGCGGTGGCGGTAGAGGCACGCAGTGCCGACGGTTTCAGAGTTACCGCTGACATAATAGAGCATGCCGTAACGGAGAAAACAAAGGCCATATTGCTCTGTTATCCTAATAATCCTACAGGAATGTCATTATCTGCAGAGGAGCTTGAACGGATAGCGGCGTTAGCCGTCAAACATGATCTGATAATTATATCGGATGAAATATACGAAAAGCTGACCTACGACATGTCACATCTATCTATAGCCTCCCTGCCGGGAATGAAGGAGAGAGTCATTACACTTAACGGCTTTTCCAAGGCCTATGCCATGACCGGCTGGCGTTTGGGGTATATTGCAGGGCCTGTGGACATATTAAATGCCGCTGTGAAGATTCACCAGTATGTGGCGCTATGCGCACCGATAATGAGCCAGACGGCAGCCATCGAAGCTCTGAAGAATGAAGGTCCGGAGGTTGAGGAGATGGTCTCCGAGTATAATCGGCGCCGTCACCTGATACATCGGGGACTCAACGAGATCGGGCTTGAGGTGCCCATGCCGGACGGAGCATTTTATATCTTTCCTTCAATAAAAAGAACAGGGCTGACAAGTGAGGAGTTTGCCGAAAGGCTTTTATTCGAGGAGAAGGTAGCCGTTGTTCCGGGAACGGCATTCGGCGCTTGTGGCGAAGGATATGTAAGGTGCTCCTATTCCATTTCCTATGAGCGTATTGAAGAGGCATTGGCAAGGATTGAAAAATTTGTAAGAAGCCGTGAGTAAGGGGAGCGGCTCTTTACACTTGACAAGGGTGAAGGGCCAGTCCCTGCCCACTCCTAAATTTTGCTTGACGCCGCAGAAATCTCTATGATATACTACCTACCATAGAATTTCAAGTTATTGATAAAGGCTGTGAAGGGACCAAGTAAGCGAATAAAGAGGCCACAGAGAGCCGGTTATGCTGAGATCCGGTGCTTGCTTACGCTGAAACTCATCCTGGAGCCTCTCTGCTGAGACCGATACGGTTTAGGCAGTGACGGTTTGGCAGGCGTTATACTGCCGCATGAGGGTTTCGCCGGCATTGTTTTGTCTGCGTATCCGAACCAGGGTGGTAACACGAAGGCATGGCCTCTCGTCCCTAAGGGCGAGCGGCTTTTTTTATGAAGAGAGGAAGGGATAGCATTGAAAAGCGATATGGTCAAAAAAGGTGTGGAAAGAGCACCGCACAGATCTCTGTTTATGGCTATGGGGTATACCCATGAGGAATTGGAACGACCTCTTATAGGGGTGTGCAATTCCGTCAATGAAATCATTCCCGGACATATCCATTTGAGCAAGATTGCCGAGGCAGTGAAAGCCGGCATAAGAATGGCCGGCGGCGTGCCGGTGGAATTTGGCGCTATAGGTGTTTGTGACGGTATTGCCATGGGGCATCGCGGTATGAAGTATTCATTGGCAAGCCGAGAGTTGATTGCCGATAGTGTGGAAACAATGGCTATGGCTCATTGCTTTGACGCTTTGGTATTGATACCCAATTGCGATAAAATTGTTCCCGGCATGTTGATGGCTGCAGCTCGCTTGAATATACCCGCGGTCGTTATCAGCGGCGGCCCTATGCTTCCCGGAAACTATAGAGGTTCTGCCGTATCGCTGACAGATGTATTTGAAGCCGTAGGCACCGTTAACGCAGGCAAAATGAGTTGTGAGGATTTGGAGGAACTGGAGGCGTGCGCCTGCCCGGGTTGCGGCTCCTGTTCCGGAATGTTCACTGCTAATTCCATGAATTGTCTGGTTGAGGCCCTGGGCATGGGTATACCCGGCAATGGAACGGTGCCGGCAGTAAGCGGAGCGCGTATCCGCCTAGCCAAGGAAGCGGGTATGAAAGCTGTGGAGATATGGCGGCGAAACATACTACCTCGCGATATAATGACCAAAGAGGCTTTTGCCAATGCCATTGCCGTGGATATGGCGCTGGGATGCTCTACGAATACGGTTCTTCATGTACCGGCTATAGCTGTTGAAGCAAGAGTACCATTGGAGTTGGATGCCTTTGATTCCATAAGCGACAAAACACCGCACCTTTGCAGCCTTGCGCCTGCAGGAAACCATTTTTTAGTGGATCTTGATGAAGCCGGCGGTGTCCAGGCTGTGATGAAAACTCTTAGCCGTACGGGGCTGATAAACGGAGACGCTTTGACTGTGACGGGAGAAACCGTCAGAAAGAATATCGAACATGCTGTTGTAAGAAGAGACGACGTCATAAGATTTCTGGATAATCCATACCATGAAAAAGGTGGAATAGCCATTCTTCGTGGGAACATTGCATCTGGAGGCGCTGTTGTCAAACAGGCTGCCGTAGCTGATGAGATGCTTTGCCATCAGGGACCGGCTCGTGTCTTCAATTCCGAGGAAGAGGCACAGGCTGCTATAACAGGCGGCAAGATAAACGCAGGAGATGTTGTTGTTATCCGTTATGAAGGTCCCAAGGGTGGTCCCGGCATGAGGGAGATGCTCTCGCCGACCTCTACGTTGGCAGGAATGGGACTTGATAAATGCGTTGCTTTAATAACTGACGGCCGTTTTTCCGGTGCGACCAGAGGTGCTGCAATAGGTCATATATCGCCTGAAGCCATGGAGGGTGGTCCTATAGCTTTTATAGAGGAAGGCGATACCATAAACATCGACATACCTGGAAAGCGTTTGGATTTACTTGTTGATGATGCTACACTGGAGCAGCGTCGTTCTGCCTGGAAAGAGCCGGAAGCTAAGATTAGCGAGGGGTACCTGGGGCGATATGCTCGCCTGGTAACTTCGGCCGGTAACGGTGCTGTATTGAAATAAGGAGTGTGTTACGTGAAAATTAACGGAGCTAGAATTCTTATCGAATCGTTGCGTCGGGAAGGTGTTGAAGTTATTTTCGGCTATCCCGGCGGGGTAGTTCTTCCTATCTATGACGCTCTATATGATGTCGAAGGCATTCGGCATATACTGGTGCGTCATGAGCAGGGAGCCGTGCATGCTGCGGACGGCTATGCCCGTGCTACCGGATGCGTCGGTGTCTGCCTGGCAACATCCGGCCCCGGCGCTTGCAACTTGGTAAGTGGTATAGCTACCGCGCATATGGATTCTATTCCTCTGGTGGCAATAACGGGACAGGTTAAGACCACGGCCCTTGGCAAGGATTCTTTCCAGGAAGCCGATGTAACCGGCATAATGATGCCCATTGTTAAACATAATTTCCTGGTTAAGGATGTGCGTGATCTGGCCAGAACCGTTAAAGAGGCTTTTCATATAGCTTCCACCGGCCGTCCCGGACCGGTAGTCATAGACCTGCCGACGGATGTCTGTAGTGCGACCATGGAGTTCAGTTATCCGGAAAAGATCAATATGCCCGGATATAAGCCTTACTATGAAGGCCATCCAATGCAAATAAAGAATGCGGCCCGACTTATAAAAAAAGCCAAGCAGCCGATTATTCTGGCTGGTGGTGGCGTTGTTGCCGCCGGTGCTTCAGCTGAATTAACGAAGCTGGCACGGTTGACCGGTATACCTGTGGCTACCTCTCTTATGGGAAAAGGCGTTTTCCCTGAGGATGATCCGTTATCGCTTGGTATGCTGGGCATGCATGGCACAGCTTATTCCAATTATGCAGTGCATGAAGCAGATCTGCTTATTGTGATCGGTGCGCGCTTTGACGACAGAGTTACCGGCAGGCTGGATACTTTTGCTCCCAATGCTTCGGTGATCCATATAGATATAGACCCGGCGGAGATCGGAAAGAGCGTCGCTGTGGATGTGCCTATAGTCGGTGATGCGCGTAATATACTGCAAACGCTTCTGGAAGAAGTAAAACCCATGGAGATCACTGCCTGGCGAGAGCGTATCGACGAGTGGCGAAGGCAATATCCATTGAGCTATGGCTGTGATGGTACCGATGGGATCAAGCCTCAGGCGATTATTGAAACGATACACCGTCTTACCGAAGGTAAGGCGATCATTACCACGGAAGTCGGGCAAAACCAGATGTGGGCTGCTCAGTTCTATAAAGCATCACGTCCAAGACAATTTATTTCTTCCGGTGGTCTCGGCACTATGGGATATGGTCTGCCGGCCGCTATTGGGGCGCAGATTGCTTGTCCGGATGATATAGTTTTCGATATCGCCGGCGACGGTAGCATACAGATGAATATCCAGGAGATGGCGACTGCCGTATCGAATAAGCTCCCTATAAAAATTGCCATTCTTAATAATGGATATCTGGGTATGGTGCGGCAGTGGCAGCAGTTGTTTTATGACAGACGTTATTCGCATACCGACATCGGTTATACCAATCCGGATTTTATTAAGTTGGCGGAAGCCTATGGCGCAATGGGTATCAGGGTCCAGACTCCGGAAGAGGTTGAACCTGCTTTACAGCGTGCGCTGGAATGCACGGATATTCCCTGTATTATCGATTTTATCGTTGCACGGGAAGAGAATGTTATGCCGATGATACCTGCCGGAGGCAGTATCGATAAAATGATGGTAGATTAGATGACAGGATAAGAGGCAGAATGTGAATTTGATTTTGGGTCCCGTATTCGCAAATAAAGAAAAACCTGAATGCAGAAATGAGAGAGATGCGATCCCACATTCTGCATTAGAAAAGGGGAAGTGATATGAGACATACTTTATCAGTGCTGGTATCCAATCACCCCGGCGTTTTGACGCGAGTGTCCGGTCTGTTCGCCAGAAGAGGCTTCAATATAGAGAGCCTCTCGGTGAATTCAACTGAAAATCCGGATACTTCAAGGATGACGATTGTGGTGGAGGGTGACGTAGCGGCTCTGGAACAGATACGTAAGCAGATACATAAGCTGGTGGAAGTCATAAAGGTTTATGATCACACGGAAGAGAGTGTCGTAGAAAGAGAACTGGCCCTTATAAAGGTTAGTGTCGAAACTCGCAACCGCAATGAGATCATGCAGATAACGGATATATTCCGAGGAAAAATTGTGGATGTCTCGGACAAGGCATTTGTGGTTGAAATAACGGGAAGCGAGGATAAGATTAACGCCATAGAGCAGTTGTTCAGGCCCTTTGGTATAAAAGAGATAGTCAGAACCGGTAAAATAGTTTTAGCGAGGGGTTCTAAGAATACAGAGTGAATGTAACTACAGAGAATAGATAGAGTAGTTACTAAAATAGAGGAGGAATGTACAATGGCAAAGATTTATTATGACAAGGATGCCGATCTGGGTCTGTTGAAGGGAAAGGTTATAGCTATTATCGGATATGGCAGCCAGGGGCATGCTCAGGCGCAGAACTTGAGAGACAGCGGCCTCAATGTAATCGTCAGCGATTTGGAAGGCAGCGCTAACTGGAAGAAGGCCGTTGAAGACGGCTTTACACCCCTTGGCGCCGCAGAAGCCGCCGGGAAGGCTGATATAATTCAGATCCTTACCGAAGATGAGGTTCAATCCAAGGTTTACAAAAACGAGGTTCAGAAAGGCCTGAAGCCGGGCAACGCGTTGCTTTTTTCACATGGCTTCAATATCCATTTCGGCCAGATAGTTCCTCCTGCTGATGTTGATGTATTGATGGTAGCACCCAAGGGACCGGGGCATCTTGTTAGAAGAGTTTACACGGAAGGCGCCGGAGTGCCTGCGCTCATAGCGGTTTATCAGGATCATACCGGCAAGGCCAAGCAGTTGGCCCTGGCTTATGCTGCCGGTATAGGTGCTACCAGAGCAGGCGTTCTGGAAACAACCTTCCAGGAGGAAACCGAAACCGATCTTTTTGGTGAGCAGGCTGTTCTCTGCGGCGGTGCCACTGCCTTGGTTACAGCTGGCTTTGAAACCTTAGTGAACGCTGGTTACCAGCCTGAAATAGCCTATTTTGAGTGTCTGCATGAGCTTAAGCTGATTGTAGATCTTTTGTATGAAGGCGGTATAGCCACCATGCGTAATTCCATCAGTAATACAGCTGAGTATGGTGATCTTACCCGCGGCCCGAGAATAGTCAATGACTATGTCCGTGAGGAGATGGAAGAGATACTAGCCGAGATCCAGACCGGTGAATTTGCTCGTGAATGGATGCTGGAGAACCAGGCCAATCGCCCTGTATTCAATGCTCTCGCCAGAATGGGCAAGGAGCACCTTATTGAGAAGGTAGGCGCGGAGCTGCGTGATATGATGGTATGGCTGAAGAAATAATCTGAAAGTAAAGCCCGAAGTCCGAAGCCCGGAGGAGAACTCAGACATAAACCGATAGCCTTTAAGGCTGAGAAGCAATCATGACGGTTTAGAGGCAAAAGCAGTTTGCCTGAGCATAAACTGCTTCGGACTTCGGGCTTTATAGCTGATATGGGAGGTGCAAAGGTTGGATAGGATAATTAATATTTTCGATACCACCCTCAGAGATGGAGAGCAGTCGCCCGGCGCCAGCCTCAATCCCGATGAAAAGCTGGAAATTGCACGTCAATTGGCACGCTTGAACGTAGATGTAATAGAGGCCGGCTTTCCTATTTCCTCACAGGGTGATTTCGATGCGGTAAAAGCGATCGCCAAAAATATCAAAGGTCCGGTTATCGCCGGGCTTTGTCGGGCTAACCGTAAAGATATTGATCGTGCCTGGGAAGCTTTGCAGTATGCAGATAGATCGCGTATCCATACTTTTATTGCTACCTCCGATATTCATTTGACCCATAAGCTGAAGAAGAGCCATGATGATGTTCTGAACATGGCCGTGGATGCCGTTTCCTATGCTAGAAAATACACCGATGATGTAGAATTTTCGGCGGAAGACGCTTCCCGGACCGATGCCGATTATCTTTGCCGTGTGCTTGAGGCTGTTATCGATGCAGGCGCCACAGTTCTGAATATACCCGATACCGTCGGCTATATATTGCCGACTGAATTCAGTCGGCTTATCTCCACTATCAGGGAACGGGTAAAGGGTATAGAAGGTGTAACTATAAGCGTGCACTGTCATAATGACCTGGGGCTGGCAGCTGCCAATGCATTGGCAGCTGTAGAAGCGGGAGCCGATCAGGTTGAGTGTACGCTGAACGGCATAGGGGAGAGAGCAGGCAATACCGCTCTGGAAGAGATCGTTATGGCCCTGGCCACCCGTGCGGATTATTTTGGCCTGGAGACCAATATAAATACGCAGGAGATATATAAGAGCAGCCGGATGGTCAGCGATATGACCGGAATAATAGTTCAGCCCAATAAAGCCATTGTCGGAGTCAATGCCTTTGCTCATGAAGCCGGTATACATCAGCATGGCGTGATGTGCGAACGGAGCACCTATGAGATAATGGATGCCAGGGATATAGGCCTTAATGAGAGTCAGTTGGTATTGGGAAAACACTCCGGCCGGCATGCCTTTGAGAAGAAGCTCAATGAGATGGGCTACGCTCTTGATAAGGATGATCTTAATAAAGCCTTTATACGTTTCAAGGATCTGGCGGATAAGAAGAAAGAGGTATCCGACAGAGATATCGAATCCATTATTGCTGATGAAGTCTATACTGTACCCGAGACTTTTACACTCGATTATATGCATGTATCATCAGGAACGACCACTATTCCAGAGGCCGCAATCAGGATTATTCGCGATGGGGTGGAGATAATCGATACCGCTGTAGGCGTAGGATCTGTCGATGCCGTTTACAAGACTATAGACAATATTGTAGACTTTCAACATAAGCTTATCGATTATTCAGTAAAGTCCGTAACCGGGGGAACGGATGCACTGGGTGAAGTGATGGTACGTCTGGGTAACAACCAAGGGCGTATTTTTACCGGAAGAGGGAGCAGTACCGATATCATAGAGGCCAGTGCCAAGGCATATATTCAGGCGCTGAATAAGCTGGCATATGAATCGAAATCACGATAGGAGCTATAACTAATGGGAATGACGATAACCGAAAAGATACTGGCAGCGCATGCCGACAAAGGCGTTGTCAGGCCGGGAGAATTGATTAATGCCGGGGTAGACCTTGTTCTCGGCAATGATATCACCGCTCCGGTAGCCATAAAGGCGTTCGAAAAGATCGGCGCCGAGAGAGTATTCGACCGTGACAAGATCGCTCTGGTGCCGGATCACTTCACGCCCAATAAGGATATCAAGGCGGCAGAGCAAGTTAAGATCATGCGTCGGTTTGCAGAAGCATACGGGATAAAAAACTTTTTCGAGATAGGTTGCATGGGTATAGAGCATACCCTTCTGCCGGATAAAGGCTTGGTGGTTGCCGGCGATCTGGTCATAGGTGCGGATTCGCATACCTGCACCTATGGTGCGCTCGGTGCTTTTTCCACCGGCATGGGCAGTACGGATATGGCAGCCGCCATGGCTACCGGCGAGTGCTGGATCAAGGTTCCGGAGAGTATGAAATTTGTCTGCACGGGACGTCCGGGCAAATGGGTATCCGGCAAGGATCTCATACTTTATATCATTGGGATGATAGGTGTCGACGGAGCTCTGTACAGAGCTATGGAGTTCACCGGAGATACGTTCGATTACATGACGATGGCCGACAGGTTTACAATTTGTAATATGGCTATCGAGGCGGGTGGCAAGAACGGAATCATACCGCCGGATCAGCAGACAGTCGATTACATGACTGGAAGGGCCAAGCATGATTTTATACTTTACGTCAGTGATAATGACGCGATATACCATTCCATTCATAATATCGATGTCTCTGCCCTGGAACCGATGGTTGCTTTTCCCCATCTGCCGGAGAACGCTCGTCCTGTAAGCCAGGCAGGCGATGTATCAATAGATCAGGCGGTGATAGGCTCTTGTACCAACGGCAGAATAGAGGATCTGAGGATTGCTGCTAAAGTGTTGAAGGGGAGAAAGGTAAATAAAAAAGTGCGCTTGATTGTTATTCCCGGCACTCAGGAGATCTATCTGCAGGCTATCAGAGAGGGCCTGGCGGAGACTCTGGTGGAAGCCGGCGCTGCTTTCAGCACTCCCACCTGCGGTCCATGCCTTGGTGGCCATATGGGTATCTTGGCCGGCGGAGAGAGAGCTATTGCCACTACTAATCGTAATTTTGTGGGACGTATGGGGCATCCTCAGAGTGAGGTCTACTTATCCAACCCTGCAGTTGCAGCGGCTTCTGCCGTGGCTGGAAGAATCGTTTCTCCGGATGAGATTTAAGAAAGGCTGATTTAATATGCAAATAAAAGGAAACGTTTGGAAGTTCGGCGATAACGTGGATACGGATGTCATTATTCCTGCCAGATATTTGAATACATCGGATCCTATCGAATTGGCCCGGCATTGCATGGAGGATATCAACGCTTCTTTTGCCGCCGGAGTACAGCCGGGCGATATACTTGTGGGTGGAGATAATTTTGGTTGCGGCAGCTCGCGCGAACATGCCCCCATTGCCATACAAGCGGCAGGAGTAAGTTGTGTTATAGCTAAATCGTTCGCCCGCATCTTTTATAGAAATGCTATTAATATAGGCCTTCCTATATTGGAGAGCCCTGAAGCTGCTGAGGGAATTAATGAAAATGATGAGGTGGAGGTCATCCTAGATAAAGGATATATACGTAATATTACCACGGGATGCGAATATACCGCTCAGGAGTTTCCCCTCTTTATGCGAGATCTAATTGCCGCCGGCGGTTTGATCAATTATGTTAAGACTAAGGGCTATTGAACACTGAAAACAAGCTTACCGGACAAGTGAAGAGCTTTATCTTAAAACAACTGCCAAGTATAAAGCCGATAAGCTTTATATTTCAGGCTTAAAAGCTGCGTAAGGAGCATTGCCTTTGAAACATATAGAGATATACGATACGACTTTGCGTGATGGGTCTCAGATGGAAGGGATATCTTTTTCCGTTTCCGATAAAGTTCTTATTGCTAGGAAACTCGACGATACGGGCTTTGATTATGTTGAAGGTGGGTGGCCGTTTTCTAATCCCAAGGATCTGGAATTCTTCAGAATCATGAAAGACGAGCCTTTGAAAAATGCTCGTTTGGCTGCCTTTGGGATGACACGGCGACCCAAGGTAACCTCCGGCGATGATAGCAACATCCTGGCGCTGTTGGCCTGCGGGGCACCAGTGGTGACCATTTTTGGGAAGGCCTGGGACCTGCACGTTGAAGCCGCCTTAAAGACGACGCTGGAAGAGAATCTCTCCATGGTTCGGGATTCGGTCTCTTTTCTGGCCGGCAAAGGGCGCCAGGTTATATTTGATGCCGAGCACTTCTTTGACGGCTACGCCGATAATCCCGAATATGCCATTAAGGTACTGGAAGCGGCTGCAGAAGGAGGTGCCTCCATACTCGTTTTGTGTGATACCAATGGTGGAACGCTTCCCACGCGCATAATAGAGGTGGTATCGGCTATTGTCAGCAAGCATTACGGCTTACCCTTGGGCATACATACGCATAATGACAGCGGACTGGCAGTGGCTAATGCGCTGGTAGCCGTAGAAGGCGGCGTTACTCAGGTCCAGGGCACTGTAAATGGTTTTGGAGAGCGCTGTGGTAATGCAGATCTCTGCTCCGTCATTCCTTCCTTGGTATTGAAAATGGGGTTGCAGGCGGCTGTAAATCTTGAAGCATTGACTTCACTGTCGCACTACGTTTATGAGATCGCCAATATACACCATGCCAGCCATCAGCCTTTTGTCGGTAATAGTGCCTTTGCTCATAAAGGTGGGGTTCATGTCAGCGCTGTCAGCCGATCGGCATGCACCTATGAGCATATCGAGCCGGAAAAAATAGGCAATAAAAGGCGCATACTTATCTCCGAGCTTTCAGGCAAGAGCAATGTCCTTCATAAAGCTGAGCAGATGCATACCAATCTCGATGATGCCGCCTTAAAGGAGATCATGTCGAATCTTGTCAAGCTTGAGCATGAAGGCTATCAGTTTGAAGGTGCCGAGGCCTCTTTTGAGATACTTATCCACAAGGCTAAAGGCAACTACCGTAAGCTCTTTGATCTTGAGGGCTTCAGGGTTATTATCGAAAAACGAGGTGCCGATAATGCCCTGATCACAGAGGCCACTATAAAATTACGGGTCGACGGACAGTGTGTGCATGCCGTAGCGGAGGGCGATGGCCCGGTACATGCACTGGACAATGCCTTGCGTAAGGCTCTGTTGCAATTTTATCCTTCTTTGAGTAATATGAAATTGACGGATTTCAAGGTCAGGGTTATAGACGAAGCATCAGGGACCGCTGCTAAAGTAAGAGTCTTGGTGGAAAGCTCTGACGGTCTCTCCTCATGGGGCACCATCGGTGTGTCTGAGAATATCATTGAAGCCAGTTGGCTGGCGCTTGTAGACAGTCTTGTTTATGCCCTGCTAAAAGAAAGCATAGAGGTCGATCCAGATGCAAAGCTGTAAGTCAGCGATGCTTTTATCCTTGAAACTTTTCCGTTGAAGGATAATCCGGGCTTCATGAAGAATTTAAGATAAGATGTACCAATTTTATTTATGCTGCCGGGGGGAGCAATGAAGCGTTTTGTTCTTCTATTAGTATTGGCCCTGACCATATTATATGCGGATTATAGGATAATTTGTGCCGAGCCGTTAACCAGGGAGCCCGGCATTCTTACCGATAAGTTGTTGAATCTCACGTTCAACCATCAGACGGTTCAAAATAAGCCTAGCGATGATCTCTATCCGGCATGGGCCCCGAATGGGGAGAGTATCGCTTTTACATCCAACCGTAGTGGAAAATATGAGATATGGTTAATGAAAGTCGACGGCTCTGATTGTCGTCGTTTAACAGCTTTCAAGGGTGCCGGATCTGTTGCCATGTCCCCTGCATGGTATCCTAATTCACTGTCCATAGTCTTCTCCGCCAAGAATGATGCAAAGAGTACATTTGATATCTGGCGCATCAATATCGATGGCGGCGGCCTACGCAATTTGACATATTTTTTAAATGAGAGCGATGAGAAAGACCCTTCATGGTCACCTGATGGAAGCCGTATAGTCTTTGCTTCCAATCGTGGTGCCGAGGGGCAATATAAGCTATATACCATAGATTCCAGAAGCTTTGATACAAATGTACAGGATGCCAATATTACGCTGTTGCCCGATCAGGTGGGAAATAATTATCATCCTGTATGGTCTCCCAACGGTACAAGTATTGCTTTTGTTTCCGATAGAGCCGGAAAACGTAATATCTGGATGATGCCTTTCCCCGGTAGCAAAGCCGTAAAGCTGACAAATGGGCAGGACGACGCTTTTCCATCATGGTCGTTGGATGGCAGGGTAATATATTACTCATCAAGGGAAGGCAATACCACTTCCGTCTGTTCCATACCGGTGACAGGCGGATCGCCGACAACGCTTATTAATTGGGATGGATATAATACCTTTGATCCCGAATGCTCACGGAAACCGGAATTGAACAGGATACTTTTTGTCTCCAATAGAGACGGAAACAATGATATTTGGCTTTCCAGCGTAAGAGATACCAATCCGCCTTATCTTACCCGTTTACCGGTTGTTTCTCCCAGGCAGGCCCGCCCCGGCGATAAGGTGGTCATTACGGCCAAGGTAGAAGACAGGCACAGCGGTGTAGGTAAAGTATATGCACAGATAAAGAACGCCGATAAGTTTATTTATAAAGATCAGACAGAAAAGCTGATTTCAGAAGGTAGTGCATCTTCTGCTGGCGACGGCGGCGGTGGTGCTCCGGATGGAGGTGCCGGCGGTGGCGGAGATACCCCGGCTATAAAGGTCAGAGTTCACACTGATTACGAAATAGTGGATACTATAGAGCTCTTTGATGACGGTAAGCATAATGATGGGCTGGCCGGTGACGGTATTTATGCCAACGCCATCAGCACCAAAGGTGGAGAAGGCGAGTATTACATCAATATAGTTGTTAAGGATAAAGCCGGCAATACCAAGGCATACGATAACATTACCGGCTTTACCACCAAGATCTTTGTGCCCAGCAGTAAAATATTACTGGTAAACGATTATATGTGCGGACAACGCTTTGACGCCGTCAGATACGGCGGTTCATATAACCGACCGGGCTGGCTGATGAATCCGGCCGAGAGTTATTTTAAGAAATCATGGTCATATGAGTCCAACGCCGGCACGATCAAATGGTCCGGTTATGCCTGGTCAAAGGGCTGGTGGCTGGAGGGGGCCGGCGGCTCCACAGGCATAATGCGGCGTGGTACCGAGCCCAGGGATCCCTTTTACGGCGAAAGTTATGATGAATGGAGAATAATCTGCCGTGGCCCTATAGATACCGCCACTCTATTAACCTATTCGAATAGCGATAAGTGTGTTATATGGGGAAGTCCTTATGCCGGTAATTTATGGACCGATGCAGGTACCATAGAGGATCCCGAGGCACAGGACACATTGATGAAATTCCTGGATTACGGCGGTCGTCTGATGGTGACGGGACAGGATGTGGCCTGGGCCTTGACTAAAGATGGCAAGGTATACAATAAATTTTTGACTGCATATATGAAGGTCCGTTATATTGCCGATCAGGCTGGAAAATGGACTCTTACCCCTGCTAAGGGCAGTATTGCCGATTTACCGGGACAAGGGGATGTAGATGGTTCGGGTGGTATATTTGTCGTCAGAGATAAGGCCGACGAAGCTAAGCCGGCTGAAGGTGATGATAATGCCGCCGGTGGCGGTGGCGGTTTGCAGCTAAAGCTGGCCGGTTATTATTATGGCACTAAAGATTCAGGCCCGGATCCTGATTATTGGGCCGGTGATGCCTGTAAGAACCAGTGGTGGAATGATGTTGTTATGCCGGAGGCACCGGCTGAGGCTATCTTGACATATAGCAGTCAAAGCTCCGCTGATGACGGCGGTGATTCCGGCAGTGCGGGTAATACCGATAATGCCGGTGCGCTTCCCGATTTTGCCGGTGCTGAACCGGCAAAGCCTAAGCTGATAAGCAATGCCGCCGGGATCTGTTATTGGAATACGCAAAAGAATTATAAGACCATCTTTTTGGCATTCGGTTTTGAAAGTATCCGCCCGGGTTTTGAATCCTTTCAAGATCCCGAAACTAAGAATGCCGCCGCCGGTGGTGGTGGTGGTGGAGAGGCGGCATCGACGGAATATGCCGTCATGAATAACCGGGCACGTCTTATGGGCAGCTTCATAACATGGCTTAGAACCGGCAGGGTGACCGGTACGGTTACCGACGGCGTTAAGCCTATTAACAATGCGGTTATTGAAGTTTATCTGGGTTCAAACGATACCAAGCCTGTTTATAAGACAACAACTCTGTCGGATGGCAGCTATACCATAATGGGCATCGATTCCGGCAGCTATGCCTATATAAGAGCTAAATATCCGGGCTACTATGATCATGCCATTGGATGCATTATAACCGGTGGCAGGACTGCCAATGTCGACTTTAGGCTTTCTACAGTAACCAGAGGTCTGATATATGGCAGAGTCATGATGGCATCCAACGATGTTACGCCGATTTCCAGAGCGCTGATCGAAGTTATCTGGACAAATCCTGTAACAAAGGAAGAATCCGTCATTAAAGCTGCTTATACTGAATTTGATGGAAGATATATGATAGGCGATCTGAGGGGGGCTCAATACAAGGTGCGCGCTTCCGCACAGGGAATGGTAACCAAGGTGATCGACAAAGTGATGGTAAAAGATGAAGGCCGCACCATGGTAAATTTCAAACTAGGCGACAGATAAACCTTCAATTCTTTAATAGATTAAAGATAAGGAGCCGGGATCCTGATGCCCCCCGGCTCCTTTTGCCTGAATGACCGTACACATGATATACTATGGCAGTTATGTCGGAAGTAAAGATAGTTTTAGCAGAGAAAGCCGGCTTTTGTTTTGGCGTCAGAAGAGCCATAAATACAGCCACTAATGCTGTCAGGCAGGGCCGCACCGGTTCTGTATGTTCGCTGGGGCCCTTGATACATAATCCTCAAGTAATTCAACGCCTTGAGGCGGAAGGCCTTACGACAATCTCCTCCCTCGATGAAATTGATAAAGGAGCCTTGCTTATACCATCGCACGGAGTGGCTCCGGCCATAGTGACTGAGGCAAAAGAGAAGCACCTGAAGGTCATAGATGCCACCTGCCCATTCGTTCTCAAGGCTCAACGGATAGCTGCGAATATGGCTGGACAGGGTTACTGTGTCGTAATTCTGGGTGACAGGGGACATCCCGAAGTGGAGGCTGTTCTGGCCTGTGCAGGCAATGAAGCCCTGACGGTAAAAAGCGCTGAAGATTGTCAACAACTTGCAAGTGATAAAAAATACGCCTTGCTGGCACAAACTACTCAGCGCCTCTCCACATTACAGGAGATAGCGGCTGCTTTGATAGCCAGAGCTCCTGAAACGCGAGTATTCAATACCATATGTGAAGCCACTGAGGTACGCCAGCGCCATGCTGGTATGCTGGCAACCGAATGTGAGCTGATGATAGTCGTGGGCGGATTTAACAGCGCCAATACCAATCGGCTTGTCGACATTTGTCAGGAGAAGACAAAAACCCTTCACGTGGAGACTGCTGACGGCATAGATAGGAAGGATATTGAAGGAGCAGCTCATATAGGAGTTTCAGCAGGAGCATCAACGCCTGATTGGATAATTAACGATGTCATCCAAAAGATCGAAAAGCTGGCTGGTGAACAATAATGCCGGTACGTATTCTCGCTGTTTCGGAATCCTCAAGCCACCGGATTTTACTCCCGGGCGATGAAATCCTGGCAATCGGCGGCCAGGCCGTAGATGATATAATCGATTTTAAATTTATGTCCGCAGAGAATGATCAGGTCATAACCTATAAGCGTAATGGAGTGACGGCGAAAACAGAGCCTTTAGCCGGTGATTATCTCTTTGGCCTAACGGTTGATGATCCCTCGTTCAAAGTTAAGACATGCGCCAACAGGTGCCTTTTCTGCTTTGTGGAGCAATTACCTCCCGATGTAAGAAAGACGCTCAGAATACGCGATGATGATTACAGGCTCTCCTTTCTGGCCGGCAATTACATAACCACTACTAATCTATCAAAAAACGAGTTGGAGCGCATAAAGAAATTGCGCCTGAGTCCGCTTTATATATCGGTACAAGCCACCGATCCCGCCGTGAGGGGCAGGTTGATGGGTAATTCCGCAGCCGGAAATATTATGGCGGTATTGAAGGAGTTCACCTCTTCAGGCGTCAAGATGCACACGCAGCTTGTGCTCTGTCCGCAAATAAATGATGGCGAAATCCTTAAACGCAGTCTTGATGATCTCTCTAATCTTATCCCGGCCGTTTTATCCATAGCCGTAGTGCCTGCAGGAACAACAGCATACCAAAAGAACGTCGATGATGCTCTTTTTACAGCGGCATGGGCCAAAGATCAGCTGGCCATTGTCCGGGAACGCTACGAAAAAAACAAACATCTTTACGGCAACGGTCTTGTTTATGCTTCCGATGAGATGTATAGCTTAAGCGGCCTGGAAATACCGGATAACGCTCACTATGAAGATTATCCTCAATATGAAAACGGCATAGGCATTATCAGAAGCTTTAATGAGGATGCCGAGAGCATCTTGCCTCAAACAGGTAAATTGCTCTATAATGGTATCGTCGGTTTGGTATGTGGCCGCTTGCCGTTGCCGTATCTGAAAGATTATATTAATTGCCTGGTAGCTGCTACAGGAATAGATCTGAGGCTTATACCGGTGGATAACAACTTTTTTGGCGGTCGTGTTTCCGTCAGCGGACTTTTATCCGGCCGGGATGTGCTGGCTGCTCTATCGGAACTGCCATATACGCCCGATATCCTGGTTCTGCCCGCTCATGCCGTTAATCACGAAGCAAGGCTTATCGACGATATTACACTGGCGGAACTATCGCAAAAAACGGGTGTAAAAATCAGGACCGTTGAGCCGCTTTTATCCTCGTTATACGATTTTTTATGTGAGGTATCTGCTGGTGCATAAACCCGTTGTTGCCATAATAGGAAGACCTAATGTCGGTAAATCATCTCTCTTCAATCGTTTGATCAGCCGGCGGCTGGCTATTGTTGAAGATATTCCCGGCGTGACCAGAGACAGACTTTATGCTGAAGTTGAATGGTCAGGGCGCGAGTTCATTCTTATCGATACCGGTGGATACGAGGAAGCCTCTGCCGATGTTATGACCGGGAGAATAAGAGAGCAGCTTTCATTCGGCATTGAAGAGGCCGATGTAATTCTTTTCCTGACAGATGGTCGCCAGGGTATCCTGCCGGATGACCGCAGAATCGCTCAAAAGCTCAGAGAATCCGGCAAACCGGTTTTACTGGTGGTCAACAAGATAGACAATACCGATATGTTCAGTCTTGCTTATGACTTTTATGAATTAGGATTGGGTGAACCGTTACCCATCTCATCGCTACACGGTATCAACACCGGTGATCTTCTAGATGAAATATTACAGGTATTGCCGCTACAGTCCGATCAGGAGGCATTGCCCAATGCCGTAAAGGTGGCCATAATAGGGAGACCTAACGTAGGGAAATCTTCCATTATGAATTCCCTTTTGGGACGGGAGCGTGTTATCGTCAGTGATATCCCCGGAACTACCAGAGATGCTATAGACAGCTATTTCACATATAATGGCCGTGAATTTTTACTTATAGATACGGCTGGAATGCGCCGTCGGGCCAGAGTTGAGAGCGATGTCGAATATTACAGCGTTGTGCGGGCCTTGCGGGCGGTAGACAAAGCAGATATCTGCCTGATTGTAATTGATGCTGTGGAAGGCCTGACTGAGCAGGACAAGAAGATAGCCGGATATGCGGCACAGAAGGCAAAGAGTGCCGTTATCGTAGTCAATAAATGGGATCTTGTTCAGGAAGAAATGCCTAAATGGTCTAGAACAACGGCTAAAGATCTGAGCCAGGAAATTTATACTCTGATAAGAAGCGAACTCTCTTTTTACAGCTTTGCCCCAATAGTTATAGTCTCCGCCAAAACCGGAAGGGGTATGGAAGGCCTTTTAAATAAAGCGGCTGAAGTCTATGATAAAGGAGGACAACGCGTAGCTACTGCAGCCTTGAATAAGGTGCTTCATGATGCTTTGATCGAGCATCCGCCGGCACACTTTAAAGGCAGACGATTGAAGCTTTATTATGCTACGCAACCACAGGTACATCCGCCGACTATCCTTATCTATGTTAATGATACGGGGCTTTTGCATTTTTCTTATAAACGTTATATCGAGAATCGCCTGCGGGGCGCCTTTGATTTTGAAGGAACACCGTTAAGGATCATATTTAAGAAGCGTGATTAAAATGTATAAGACGATTATTATTATCACAGTATCTTATTTAATAGGATCTATTCCTTTCGGATTGCTTATAGGCATGATGGTACGCGGCATCGATATCAGGTGTCATGGCAGCGGCAATATCGGCGCTACCAATGTGCTGCGTCTTCTGGGATATCCATGTGGTATTACAGCTATGCTGTTGGATGCGGCCAAAGGATGGGTACCTGTAGTCATCGGCTTGCAATTAGGAGGACCGCCGGCTTCTGTTCTAGCCGGTACGGCTGCACTGCTGGGACATAATCGTTCCATCTGGCTGAGCTTTAGAGGTGGGAAAGGCATATCTACTACTCTGGGAGTATTATTGGGCTTATCGCCTGCCGTTGCCGGGGCATGTGCCGTTATCTGGCTGCTTGTTCTGGCTGTAAGCCGTTACGTATCCTTGGCATCCGTGACGGCGGCTATTTCCCTCCCGTTGATTATGGTATATTTCCACTGTCAGAAGCCCGTGCTGGCGTTTGGAGTATTTGCCTCCTTGTGGGCAGTGTTGCGTCACAAGGAGAATATACGGCGTCTCTTGGCGGGAACAGAGAACCGCTTTGGTAAACGGGTAACGTTGCCGGTTGAGCAATCCGAGAGCGATGGTTGTTGATCCCATGCGGCGATTTCTTCGACTGAATCAAAGGCATTGGATGAGAGAGCATGAGTAAAGCAGACGTATGTGTAATAGGAGCAGGCAGCTGGGGCACGACATTGGCATCGATGCTGGCCTCCAGCGGCTATGCGGTTAATCTCTGGGCAAGAAGACCGGAACATGCCGAAGAGATGCAGGCTGTTAAAGAGAACAAGCTTTATCTCCCGGGCTGTCTTTTTCCGGACAACCTGAAGCCAACCTCCGATATAGCCTGGGCGCTTGAAAAGACGCTGTTGGTGATTATTGCCGTTCCCTCATCATCAATGCGAGCAATCGCTCACCGGATCCTGCCCTTTTTGAATACAGAATCCGTAATAGTCAGTGCCACCAAAGGCATAGAGATAGACACCGGCCTTAAAATGACGGAAATTTTGGTTGATATTCTGGGAAACCCGTCCAGAGTAACAGCTCTTTCCGGACCTAACATATCCAGAGAGGTGGTGCGTCGTATACCGACAGCCAGTGTCATTGCCGGGCCACCGGAGGCATCTCTTAAGGCACAGCATATTTTGATGACCGATTATTTCAGAGTCTATACCAACGATGATCTGATTGGAGTGGAGCTGGGAGGAGCTCTTAAAAATATTATGGCTATCGGGGCCGGCATGAGCGATGGTTTGGGATTTGGTGATAACACCAGGGCAGCCCTGTTGACCAGATGCCTGGTAGAAATGGTGCGTATGGGTAAAGCTCTTGGAGCGCGTCAGGAAACCTTTTACGGACTCTCGGGTTTAGGAGATCTGATGGTTACCTCCATGAGCCCTCACAGCCGTAACCGATGTTTCGGCGAGGCAATAGGCAAGGGCGGTGAGGTTGCCGAAATACTCAGCAAGACGCATATGGTAGTGGAAGGCATGCCTACTGCCAGAGCAACGCATCTGTTGGCGCTCAGAATGGGCATAGAAATGCCGGTAACGACAGAAATCCATGCCGTCCTTTACGAGGGAAAGGATCCCTACCGTGTGGTGCCCGCTCTGATGATGCGACAGCCTAAGCCGGAGATCCGCTGATACGACAAATATTTTTGATTCGAGGTTGTTAACATGAGTTGTTCACAGTTCAAAGATTGCCAGGCGAGCTGGGAAGATGATCTTATCCGAATAGAGAATAAAGAGATCATACGCATAATCTCTGTTAAAAACGGCTTTTGCCGCACGATATCCTTTCAGCACAAAGAGAGCGATAAAGAGTGGATCATACCGTTGGAAGAGGAACATGATTTCTTTTATACCGCCTTGTTGGAGAGCTATGATTGCCAACCGGTACGATTACAATGCAAGGGGGTTGAGAGCGAAGTTATCTCCGACGACCTATATCAGCATGACTGTCTGAAGGTGACTTTAGCTTTCTATGATGCGGTTCAAGAGTTGAAATTGAACCGGGAATATTTTATCTATCCCGGAATTGCCGCCATCGGTACCCGAATTGTAATGCAAACGCCTGTATGCCCAAACGGCTATAATCTGATAGAAAAGCATGCACCTGAAATCGGCTTTCGCAGCATGGAAAACGCCATGGATATTCTACGACTTAAGGATGAGCAGTATCGCATGCGGTGCGTCAGATTCAACGGCCGGACAGATTACTCCAATCATTTAGTGAGGGAAACCGATTTTATTCGCAAGAAAGATGCCGGCAGGCGGGTACTCCAAGGAAATCTTCTTTTTATTCAAGAGATGAATACCGATACAGGATTATTTATCTTACAGGAGGCTCCTTCCAGCGCTGAAAGAAGGCGGGAAGGAACGGGAGATTTTATCCTGCAGGAAAATACCGTTAAAAGCTGCGGTTGGGGGATCCTGCCTGGTGAATTTGATCAGAGTATTTTTACCAGCTATCTTCATGTAACAGGGTGCTTTCGAGGGAATATGGATCAAGGGTATCTGGAACTTCGACGCTACTTCAATCAACGCTTTAAGATGGATATAGAGAAGAACGCCATGATTATGGCCAACCCATGGGGCGGCAACGGTGCACGCTGGTATGAAAATGTGGGAGACGGATATATAGAGAAAGAATTGCAAGCCTGCCGTGAAATCGGTATAGAGCGTTACCAGGTTGACGATGGTTGGCAGGAATGCCGAAGCCTGGCTGAGCTGAGTCTGAAAAACCGGCCTCTCGGCAAACAGGACTGGAATATACGCCAGGATATATTCCCGGAGGGCTTTAGCGTAATTTCCTCTGCTGCTAGAAGAAATCGGACTGAACTGTGCCTATGGTTTGCGCCATCTTTCAATAAGCGTTATCGCGATTGGGCTGTGCAGGCAGACTTGCTGTTCGATTTATATAAAAAATACGGAATTCGCATCTTCAAGATAGACGCCATGTTTATCAACAGTCGTGAAGCAGAAGAGAACTTACGCAAGCTCTTCTTTACTTTGCGCCAGCGTTCAAACGGAGATATCTATTTTAATTTGGATACCACAAACGGGATGCGTCCCGGTTACTTCATGTTTCATGAATACGGCAATATCTTTCTTGAAAACCGATATCAGGACCGCCAAGCGGCAACGCAATATTTTCCCTGGCGCACCCTGGCCAACCTATGGTCACTAAGCCGCTATATTCCTACTCAGCGCCTACAAGTAGAGTTTCCGGATATTGCTAAGGCCAGGATGGAAAACTATGTCGAAAGCACTTACCCGGAAGCGTTTTCTCAAGAATATGTGACAGCCGTATCTCTCTTTGCCAATCCGCTTTTCTGGGGCAACCCGTCGGAATGCTCTCCCCAGACCAAGGCTGCCATCAGCCGGGTAATGGCTCTTCATAAGCAATATAGAAACGAAATCTTTGCAGGCGATATCTTTCCTGTCGGCCAGAAACCCGACGAGTCTTCCTGGTCAGGTTTTCAATCGCATGATCTATCAACAGGATCCGGCTTTGTTGTAATTTATCGGGGATTAAATCCTAAAGAAAGATATCGATTTGCCCTGAAGTTTTTGGATAGATGCAGAATTAATTGGCAATGCCTTTCGCATTCTGAGATGGAGCGGGAAGTTACTCTGGGACAGAGAGGAACGCTTACCATGCATCTGCCCGAAAAGAATTCCTTCCGGTTATATCGTTACAGATTGCTTCATGTTGAGGATAGCGGCAAAACCCCATAATAGATATCGGTGCGTTGATCCTTGTTGTCAACGAGAGTTCGATTTGATATAATAATCTGCGTGTCGGGGCGTGGCGCAGCTTGGCAGCGCGCTTGAATGGGGTTCAAGAGGTCGCTGGTTCGAATCCAGTCGCCCCGACCATAATATTTAAAAGCCGGGAACCGAAATAGTTTTCATGCATATCCGGCAACTATGCATCTGACGGCTGCTGAATTCTATATTCAGTACTCTGAATTATCTCCGCTTATATAAACATTCTCGTTTAGCCTGCTTGTCAGCAGGGTAGATAAAGGGTGGATTATTACATTACTATCTTAACATCTGGCAGGAGGAAACCCATGCAATATGATGTCATTATCGTAGGGGCCGGTCCCGCCGGCATATTTGCGGCCCTGGAAATGGTCAAGCAGGATGGATTGAAGATACTTCTGATTGATAAAGGCCTGGATATAGATGCGCGAAAATGCCCGGGCAGATGGCCTTCAAAAGCATGCGTTGCTTGTGATCCATGTTCGCTTCTCTGCGGCTGGGGAGGGGCCGGCGCCTTCAGTGACGGCAAGCTGACCCTTTCTCCTGATGTAGGAGGGCAACTGGATAGATATATTTCCGAAGAGACATTAATAGGATTGATTGACTATGTTGATCGCCTCTATCTGGAATATGGCGCTCCTGCCACTACCTACGGAACCAATGACGACGATATTGCCAGGATTGCCCGCCTGGCCGTAAAGGCCGAACTCAAACTGGTATCAGCTCGTATCCGGCATATGGGAAGTGACGGCGGTGGACGTGTTTTAAAGGGCATACGCGAATATCTTGATAATAAGATCTCCCTAGCCATGGAGACTACTGTTGAGCATCTGCTGGTTGAGAATGGACGCATTGTCGGGGTATCGACATCCGATGGTGAATACAGGGGCAGATATGTGGTGGCTGCTCCAGGTAGGGAAGGATCTTCATGGCTGGCATCAGAAGCTGCCAGGCTTCGCCTGATTACTATCAATAATCCGGTGGATGTCGGCGTCAGAGTGGAACTACCTTCAGAGATCATGCGCCATATCACAGATATAGTTTATGAGCCTAAATTGCTTTACTATAGCAAGCGTTTTGATGATCGGATACGTACGTTCTGTGTCTGTCCCAACGGTGAAGTGGTGACTGAGCATAATAACGGTGTCATAACTGTGAACGGGCACAGCTATGCCGATCAAAAGAGCGACAAGACCAACTTTGCACTTTTGGTCAGCACTCCTTTTACAGAGCCGTTTCATGAACCCATTGATTACGGCCGGTATATGGCCAGGCTGGCCAATATGTTGGGAGGGACCGTTATAGTTCAACGGCTTGGCGATCTGCTCAATGGCAGGCGTTCTACCCCGGAGCGTATAGCCAGCAGCATCATAAAACCATCTCTATCCAGTGCCTCTCCAGGAGACTTGAGCTTTGTATTGCCTTATCGCTATCTGACCGATATTATTGAGATGCTTCAGGCGCTGGATGTGCTGGCGCCGGGTGTGTATTCCAGGCATACTCTGCTTTACGGAGCTGAGGTAAAGTTTTATTCCTCCAAATTAAAGGTAACCGACAAGCTGGAAACAGAGGTAAGCGGTCTCTATGCCATAGGCGATGGAGCGGGGTTGACCAGAGGACTGATTCAGGCATCCGTATCCGGTGTTCTGGCAGCCAGAGATATTCTCAGGCAGGAAGGCAAGCGCATATCGGTGTAGGCTTAGCCGAAACGTTAAACGAATTCATCACCCTTCCCAAAATTATAAAAAAATGGTAAAATACAGTCTGTCTTTTATCGGGGCGTGGCTCAGCTTGGTAGAGCGCACGGTTCGGGACCGTGAGGTCGTGGGTTCAAATCCCGCCGCCCCGACCATTCTGCAATATCTGTGATCCCTTGATGTAAGGGAATAATGCGAGACTATTATCTTTCATCCAAGCCCTTCTCCTTTGACTTAAAGTCATCAAATGTTACAATCAATGTATATTCTTATGGGGGAAGCTCTTTGAATAACCGTGAAAACAGGTTGATAGAGCGTTGTCGCTCCGGTGATACCGATGCCTTTGAAGAGCTCATATCGCCTTACATGCAGAAGGCTTATGAAACTGCTTATCGTATGTGCGGCAACCATGCGGATGCTGAAGATATCGCTCAGGAAGCGATAATAAAAGCCTATAGAGCATTAACCAAATTTGATGGACGGTCAGCTTTTTCCACTTGGCTCTATCGTATTATTTCCAATACGGTTATCGATATGGCGCGCAGCCGCAGCAGAAGGCCTGCAGCATCACTTGATATAATCGGCGATAGATGCGATCCGGATCCGGACGGCAATCCGGTGGAGTATGCAGAAACCAATCTTCTTCAGGATGAAATTCAGAGCGCCCTGTTGAAACTGTCTTCCGCGCAAAGAGCTATCCTGATTATGCGGGATATTCACGATTACAGCTATCAGGAGATAGCCCAAATGCTGGGGATATCCATCGGCACGGTCAAATCGAGAGTTCATCGCGGTAGAACAGCCTTGCAACGCATTATCCGGCGGAACTTCCCGGACTTATGCAGCGTCGAATATACGGAGGGACCCGAAGGGTGAAGTGCCGTTATCGTGAAGATCTTATATCGGCTTATATAGATGCCGAACTGCTTCCGGTAGAAAACGAGAGCGTAAAGCGCCATTTGGCTGTTTGTGCAGATTGCCGCCTGCGATTGGAAAAGATGTCGATTAGCAGGAGGAGTTTGCAGAGGCTGTGCCATGTGGATCTGCCTGCCGGATTCGCCGCCAGGCTCCATGCCGGACTTATCGATGCAAAGCAGGATAGAGTCAATTCGTGGTGGCAAAAATTGCTCCATGGCATTACTGCCATACGATATCCGTTTGAACTGGCTGGAGCCGGAGCATTGGTAATATTACTGGCGCTTGTCACCATGCATGGCATACAGGATGGGCAGTATATGGAAACGCCTCTGAAAGAGAATCGTAACGTTGCTGTTGAAGCAAAACAACCTGAAAACAAACCTGCAACAGATGAACGCATGCAGGTTGCCGCTGGTACAAAGAACCGTTTACATGTGAAAACAGAAATACCTGCAAATGATATCCTGCCCGATGTTGAGGAACGTTCCGCTATAGATATTGCGAAGGATAAAGCTGTATCTCCGATGGTAAGTTCACCAGCCTTAATAAAACAGCAGCGTAATTCCGGCGCCAACTCCGAGAAGATGTGTTCGGACAATAACGATAACGCTTTACAGGCTCGGGAAGCCCCTCGTCTTTATGAAGCCGAAAGCGGCAGGTTTTCTGAGAGGAGATCTCTGCCGTATAAGGCCGGGACGTCTGCTCCGACTGCACCATCGGCAATGAAGAGTGAGATTGCTGTCGCCTTTGCAGTCGAGAAGCAGCCCTTTGCCGGTATCAAAGTGGGACGTGATAGAATAATCTTAGAGGTTGTTGCGCCGTCATCCATAAGAGCCGGACATTCCGATAATAAAAGCAATGACGCTGTATCTCCGGCCGGGCGTTCTCTGGAACTACGCTCTGCTTCCAGTGCCAGGCAGGCCTTTGTTCTGACTGATGCAGGCCTCTGGAGCGGTAATTGGAGTGTCTTTATTCCTCATACTGAAAGTATAGGAAAAGATAAGGCAAAAGAAAGTATACTTAGCATGTCGGCAACGACAACAGTGCGATTCGAGGCCCTGGCTGATTTAAGCCGCAATGTAATTATCTCTCCTTCATACCTGATGGAGAGAGATCTATCGGCAGAGGCCGCTCGCCTTGATACCTGGCAAGACTTGATACAGGCTATACCGGGTATCATGCCTGTTAATGGAGAGGGTTATATATTGCTGCTGCCGCAAAGATAAGCCTTAAGGGCATTATGGCGCAATACGCTATATCATATTGCCGGCGCTTGCTATGTTTAGAAAGCAAGCAACAAGGGTATTGTAATCAAGACCCTTGGGATATAAGTTATATAGACAAATGACGAGGAGATATGATATGAAGGCGTTGATTTTAGTAGGCGGAAAAGGGACAAGACTATATCCTTTGACTTACACTCTTCCCAAGCCATTGGTTCCAATTATTAACCGTCCATTTATAGGCCATATGATGCGAAGATTACATGCTTATGGTATAACGGAGGCAGTTATGAGCATGTGCTACCTGCCGGACGTATTGAAAAGCTATATTGAGTCCGAAGACAATTTCGGTATGAAGGTGGATTATGTCATAGAAGAGCATCCACTGGGGACCGGCGGTGCCGTCAAAAACGCCGCCTCACATTTTAACGAAACATTCATGGTCTTCAACGGCGATGTTTTGACGGACCTAGATCTCGGTAGAATGGTTGATTTTCATAGGCAGAGAGATTCGGTAGCAACAATAAGCCTGGCGTATGTGGAGGACCCTACAGCTTATGGTGTTATAGATACCGATAACAGCGGCAGGATAGAACGCTTTACCGAAAAACCGGCACCGGACGCTGTAACGTCGCATTATATCAATGCCGGCACGTATATCTTTGAACCGGAAATATTGGATTATATTCCTCCGGAAATCGAATATTCTCTGGAGCGAAAGGTCTATCCCGATCTGCTTGCTGACGGACAGGCGATGTACGGTTACTTTGAGGAGGCATATTGGCTTGATATCGGCAATCCGGATAAATATTACCAGGCGCATTGCGATATAGCCGCCAGGCGCATATGCATCGATGGCCTGAACTTTGATGTGGGCAACGATATCATTATTGGTGAGAATACGATCATTAGCCCTACGGCCAGGATTGTTGCTCCTGCATATATCGGGAATGGCGTCAGAATAATGGATGGAGCGGATCTGGGACCTAACGTATTCATTGGACGCGACAGCATAATCGACAGCCATAGCTCCATTAAGGAGAGCATCCTGTGGGAGAACGTAGTGGTAGGAGAAGGAGCGGTTCTTAATAGAGCCATTATTGGCTCGTATAGTCATATCAGGCCTGCTCGTTATCTTGATCCGGGAGCCGTTATCGGTTGCAATGAGAGCGTTTGACGTACTCTGCAGAAGTTCAGAAACATATTGGACTCTGAACGGGAAGGTTCGGAGTGCAACAGATCTATGTAGGAAGCTATATCCGGGGTTATAATAGACTGATGAAGTATATAGCGGATATAGAGCATTTAAGCCGGAGAGAAAAGAAAGAGATAGAGCGGCGGCTTAAGATCATAGGTTTTTTCGAGGAGTATGGAGCGAAGGCTACGCGCCAGGCCTTTGAGGTGGGACGCTCCACGGTCTATCTCTGGAAGAAGACCCTT
>JAQUEL010000022.1 GCA_028685295.1 bacterium | reverse complement strand
ATGACGAAAATCATTATATAATTCATTTGGAGACAGAAGCAGAAGAGCATTTGGTAACGTCTCCTATTAACTATTTAACTATCTAATAATTAAGTGTTGGGGAGAATCGATGATGGAAATATTGTTTTTAGGCACTGCTGCTGCTGAGGGGTGGCCGGGTATTTTCTGTGAATGCCCTTGTTGTACCAAGGCTCGTTTATTAAAAGGTAAAGATATCCGCACGCGTTCATCTGTTTTAATAGATAAGATATATAAAGTTGATTTTCCTCCGGATACCAACTGGCAAGCTAACAAATATCGAATTAATTTATCTGAGGTTGAGCATCTTTTCGTAACCCATAGCCATAATGATCATTACTATCCTACTGAGTTAAGCTTTCGAGCCAAGCCGTTTGCTCATCCACGCCCAAAAAAAACGCTTAGCATTTACGGCAGCGAGGTCGTAAAAAATATAACAACCCAGGCTTTAGGCGCTCATAAAAAAGCAAGCAATATATCATTTCAAATTATTGAGCCGTTTGTAGAGTTTACAGCTGGAAAGATGACCGTTTTGCCTTTGATAGCCGATCATGATCCCGATGAGATCTGTTTTAACTATATCTTCAGCTATGAGGGACATAATGTGCTTTATGGACATGATACCGGATGGTATCCTGAGGATACCTGGAGAGTATTAGAGAGGTATAAGTTTGATCTCTTAATTCTGGATTGCACTAATGGCCGAATTGAGGAAGAGAGCTATCATCTGGGTGTTAAGGGATTGATAAAGGTGAGAGATAAATTAAGAGAGACAGGCAGCTTAAATGAAAAATGTAAATGTGTAGCTACCCATTTTTCACATAATGGTGGTTTGCTTCAGGCTGAATTGGAGAACATCTTGCTTCCGGAGGGAATTGAAGTGGCTTATGACGGCAAAACCGTTATAATCTAAAGATAAGAAAATAGAATAAATGAGAAAAATTTCGTTGCAGATGCTCGGAACGGGGGCAGCGTTTTCAGCATGGACGGCAAGAAATGTCTGCTGGACAGTTCGCAGGCCATAGAGGCTTTCCAATATGCAGTGGACCGAAGAATTAAAGACAAAAAGTTGTGCTCTTTCTTAGCAATATGCAGAGTTCCAATCAATTGCAACTATTTCAGACCGGCGGATTGGGCATCTTTCTCTTCGGCAGGTTCTATATACCTATAGTGCAGGAACAGGTTGAAAGCTTCAAGCGGGGAGTAGCCTCTGGACTGGATCAGAAGAAGAGAATGAATATTATCAGGAGTTTTCCGTGAGAGGGATTCGTAAAATTATACCGGGCGGGTGAACTCACCCGTTTTGGTCCATCCTCAGGAGCGGCGAATGAAACTGGGCGGGGAATGGCGCTTCAGATTGGATCCGGATGAAGAAGGCTTGAAAGAACGCTGGTTTGAACATGGGGAGAGCATAAGCGAACCGATTCAGGTGCCGGGCTGCTCGTGCAGAGCGAAATGGGATGCTGCGTGCCTATATCGGAGCGCAGCCTACTGTGGATAACCGTGAAGTGCCCAACACTCATTGGCAGCCTGAAGCGGTAGTAATCCGTGATATCAAGGAGCCGTATTACTACCGGGAAGCGCTCTGGAAGCAATGGAACCTTGTCGTGGCCCGGGATGTAAACCACCTCCCAGCCAATCTGTACTGCATGAGCAACGAGCTGTTCGTCGAGCGCAGGTCCTCCGGCACAGCCGATAGCGCTGCTTGTTTGAAAATCTTATTGATAAACCTGAGATTGCGTTAGCCGTGATATATTGGTATTATGATTAAAGGTTTCTATAATAACGTTTCGAGGAGAAAGAGCTAATGCCTACCATCTTGGATGTAGCCAGGGAAGCAGGCGTATCTATCAGTACCGCCTCTGTCGTTATCAACAACAAATGCAGTAATGTCAGAGTCAGCGAACGTACCAGGAAACGTGTCCAGGATGCCGTTGCCAGGCTGGGATATCGTCCCAACGTTATGGCCAGAGGACTGCGGTTGAAGCGCAGCGGATTGATAGGGGTGGTAGTGGGAAATATTGAGTATTCCACTATGCCGGCTATCCTGCAGGGAATAGAAGTTGTGGCCAAACGTTTCGGGTATAACGTTATGCTTGGCATGACGGACCATAAAGATGCTGACGAGAAGTACTACCTGGAGCTGCTGCATGGGAAGAAGGTAGACGGCATTATTGTCGCACCGGCCAGTGCCAGTGAAAATATCGAGGCTTACCAAGATATTCTTCGTGAGGGGTTTCCGTGCGTTTTCGTGGCTCATCGCCGCCAGCAGGTGAATATTCCCTACGTTCTGGTGGATGGCAAAAAGCTGGGCTATACCGGTACTGAACATCTGATTCAATACGGGCACAGACGAATTGCTTTTTTAGGTCACACCGAAGATACAAAAAAGAGACGCTTATCCGGCTATTGCAAGGCTCTGCAGGCATACGGCATCAATTTTGACGCCGATTTGGTGGAAAGCTGTGGCTTCGGGAGGGAAAACGGTTACGAAGCCATGCAAAGGCTTTGGAAACGGAACAAGGACTTTACGGCTGTATATGCTCACGATGATACTGCCGCCGCAGGTGTGATTGCCTGCATGAAGAAATTGGGGTTGAATGTTCCGGAGGATATTTCGCTGGTGGGAAGCGATGATCTGGCGATTGCAGCCATGCTTACTCCTGCTTTGACGACGGTTGCGCAACCTAAGTGCCGGCTGGGAGAGATAGCGGCGGAGATGTTGCTTGATCTGATTGAAGAAAAGAATGTATCGTCTCAGATTCTGGAACCGGAACTTGTTATAAGAGAAAGCACAAGGAAGATCGCGGGTAACGCGTGAAATCGATGGACCTCTACAATGCATTGACTTCTTTCTTTCTGCTATGGTATATTACTCAAAGCCTTTTAAATAGCTCAGAGAGGCTAACAAGGGTACGGTCATGCAACGCTTATATGGAACAGAGAAAATTTTAACGGCTGTCACTGCCGGGAGGGTACGACTCGGCGGGGGCAGCTGTTTTTTAGTAGCAGTAGATAGATTAAAAGCCTTTCCTCACTAAAGGGGAAAGGCTTTTTTATGGAGGGTTAGCCGATGCATTGTCCGCAGGTCATGGATGCCGATGATATAAGAAGGGCCCTGACCCGTATTGCGCACGAGGTGGTGGAGCGTGATAAGGGGGCCGGCGATATATGTCTGGTGGGTTTGCATACCCGTGGAGTGCCGCTGGCACGACGAATCGCCGGTATCATAGCCGGCTTTGAAGGTATAGAGGTGCCGGTCGGCACTCTGGATATTACTCTTTATCGTGATGATCTGCATTATGACAGTCTGCAACACGAAATCAGAGAGAGTGAGATTGGATTCAATATTACCGGCAAAGTCGTAGTCCTGGCAGATGAGGTTATCTATACCGGGAGAACTGTACGGGCGGCATTGGATGCTTTGATGGATTATGGGCGTCCTCGGGCGGTACGTCTGGCCATACTGGTGGATAGAGGCCATAGAGAATTACCTATACGGGCTGATTTTGTCGGCAAGAATATTCCTACCTCTCGAAAAGAGCAGGTCAAGGTATCGCTGATGGAGATTGACGGTAAGGATGAAGTAATTATTATGCGCTAAGGTCTGATGCTATGCCTTAACATACAAACGGACTGAATACTTAGACGGGGGAAAGCAATGGTCTGGAGAAGAAAAGATCTTCTCGGTTTGCGCAATCTCAGTGCAGCCGAAATAGAGCATATATTAGATACGGCCGCCAGGCTGAAAACAATATTCGATCGCCCTATTCGCAAGGTTCCGGCACTGCGAAGCAAGGCAGTGTTTACGCTCTTTTATGAAGCCAGCACCAGGACTCGCTCATCCTTTGATACTGCGGCCAAGATGCTTTCGGCCGATACTTATGCCGTTTCACCACCTACCAGCAGCGTAACTAAGGGTGAAGGACTGATGGATACGGTCCTCAATCTTGAGGCTATCGGTGCTGATGCCATCATTATCAGACATGGTTGTGCCGGGGCACCGGAACTGGCTGCCGAAGCGGTAGGGTGTTCCGTGCTTAACGCCGGGGACGGCATGCATGAGCATCCTACTCAGGCATTGCTGGATATGTTTACCATCAGGGATAAAAAGGGTGGTTTTAAGGGGCTCAAGGTTGTTATTATTGGGGATATTCTGCATAGCCGGGTGGCTAAATCCAACGTGTGGGGCCTATGCAAGTGCGGAGCGGAGGTGGTGCTCTGCGGGCCACCCACTCTTCTGCCGCCGGAACTGGCTGCTATGGGGGCTACCATTGAGTATGATCTGGACCGTGCCCTGGAAGGCGCCGATGTCATCAATGTGCTGCGGCTGCAAGTAGAGCGCCAGGCCAGGGGGCTTTTCCCTACAATTGGAGAGTACAGTTATTATTATGGTGTAAATACGGACAGATTGCGATTGGCCAAGCCGAATGCTTTGTTAATGCACCCGGGGCCGATGAACCGGGGTGTGGAGATACGAGGGGATGTAGCTGATGGTGAACGTTCAGTCATTCTGGAGCAGGTCCGCAATGGCGTAGCTGTGCGTATGGCTTTACTTTATCTGCTACTGGGAGGTGTCGAAGTTGCTGTTGATTAAGGGCGGAGAAGTCTTTGATGCTGATAACTCTGTTTTGAAGCAGAGCGATATACTGATAAGCGATGATGGCCTTATCGTCGATAAGGGCCGTAACTTGGAATGTGGTCCGGGAACGGAAGTTTTTAATGCCGATGGTCTGACGGTGGTTCCAGGCTTGATCGATATGCATGTTCATCTGCGGGAACCGGGTTTCATTCATAAGGAGGATATTCGCAGTGGGCTGGCGGCAGCGGCGGCCGGTGGGTTTACGGCCGTGCTGGCTATGCCCAATACATCTCCCGTCTGTGATAACGGCGCCATTGTACGCTATATGTATGATAAAGCAGCTGTTGTGGACGGTGCTAGATTGATGGTCTGCGGTAGTATCAGCAAAGGGTTGCAGGGCAAAGAGCTCTCCCTGATGGGGGAGATGGCAGAGGCCGGCGCTGTAGCTGTATCTGATGATGGACGTACCGTTATGAACGCGGAACTGATGCGTCTGGCTTTTCAATATGCCGGCAGGTTCGGCTTGCCGGTGGTAACTCATTGCCTGGATGAGAACCTGGCTGCAAACGGTGCCATGCATCTGGGCCCTGTTTCCCTGAGGCTTGGCCTGCGTGGCATACCGGGATCAGCGGAGGATATTATTACGTCCAGGGATATCTTGTTGGCAGAGGAGGCCAATGCCCGGCTGCATATTGCTCACGTCAGCACACGCCGTTCCGCTGAACTGATAAGAGAGGCGATACGGCGAGGCTGTCGGGTGACGGCGGAGGTAACGCCGCATCACCTGACGCTGACGGATGAGGCGGTGGAGGGCTATAATACTGCTACCAAAGTGAGTCCTCCCTTGCGCAGTGATATGGACCGTTTGGCTATGATAGAGGCTCTTAACGACGGCACCATCGGCATTATTGCCACCGACCATGCGCCGCATGCGGTGGAGGAGAAAATGGTGGAGTATGACCTGGCCCCCTTTGGGCTGATCGGGCTGGAAACGGCGTTGCCGGTGCTACTGACGGCGCTGGTGCACAGCGGGACAGTGCCTCTGGAGCGTCTGCTGAAGGCTATGAGCGCCGGACCGGCTGCAGCACTGGGTGTAATGGGTGGGCGTCTGTCGGTAGGATTGCCTGCTGACATTACCGTGATCGATCTAAATGAGGAGCATATCATAGAGCCGTCATCTTTCCTTTCCAAGGCCCGCAACACACCCTTTGCCGGCTGGAAGGTAAAGGGGCGGGCTGTAGCTACCATTGTTGGCGGAAAAGTAGTTTTTCGGAGGTAACAGTGAAATCATATCTTATACTTGATGATGGGGCGGTTTATGCCGGCAGAAGCTTCGGCCGGGCAGGGGAACAGATAGGAGAAGTAGTTTTCAATACGGGGATGACAGGTTATCAGGAGATCCTCTCCGATCCCTCCTATCGAGGCCAGATAGTTACCCTTACCTATCCTCTGATCGGCAACTACGGTATCAATGAAGAGGATTTCGAATCCCGACAGTTACAGGTGGCCGGCTTTATCATCAAGGATCTGAGCCAGGTGGAGAGCAATTGGCGTAGCAGCGGCAATCTGCATGATTTATTAGATGAGCGAGGGGTAATAGCCATACAGGGCATAGATACTCGGGCACTTACCCGTCACCTGCGCTCACGAGGCGTTATGATGGGCATAATAACGCCGGATCCCGATCCGTATACCGCTCTGGACAAATTAAAAGCCTCCGTGCAGTATGCCGGAATAGATTACGTTACCCAGGTCAGTACCGATAAGCCTTATGCCTGGCCTCTCCCAAACGGGGTGAAAGAACGCTTCAGAGTGGTCTTGATCGATTACGGCGTTAAATTCAATATCCTCAATTCTCTATCCGCTCTGGGATGCAGCGTTACCGTTCTTCCCTGCGCCAGCACCTCTGCCGATGTTCTTGGTTATGATCCGGATGGTATCTTTCTTTCATCCGGACCGGGTGATCCTGCAAGACTCGATTATGCTGTGGATACCTTGAAGATACTACTGGGCAAGAAGCCGATAATGGGTATCTGCCTGGGGCACCAGTTGCTGGGGCTGGCCTTTGGCTGCAAGACATACAAGCTCAAGTTCGGTCATCATGGCGCCAACCATCCGGTTAAAGATCTTGATACCGGTCGCATCCATATAACTTCCCAAAATCACGGTTATGCCGTCGCTGCCGCTACGGTCAAAGACACTGCTGTCGATATTTCTCATATTAATCTGAATGATAACACTGTGGAAGGACTCAGACATAGAGAACTGCCGGTTTTCTCGATTCAATATAATCCGGAAACATTGCTGGGGCCCAGAGATAACGGGTGCTTGTTCGAAAAATTTATTAGACTGATGCAATCGCACAGGCAAAACGGCTGAAAGCTGTTAAAGGAGTTAGAAGATGCCCAAGAGAGAAGAAATAAAGAAAGTAATGGTAGTAGGCTCCGGCCCAATAATCATTGGGCAGGCGGCTGAATTCGATTATGCCGGAACGCAGGCCTGCCGTTCTTTAAAAGAAGAGGGTCTGGAAGTGGTTCTGATCAACAGCAATCCGGCTACCATCATGACCGATACTAATATAGCCGATCGTGTCTACGTGGAGCCGCTGACAGTGGATTTTGCTGCTCGAGTAATAGAGCGTGAGCGGCCTGACGGATTGTTGCCCACCCTAGGCGGGCAGACAGGACTTAACCTGGCTGTGGCTCTGGCTGAAGCAGGTATTATAGATCGCTATGGTGTAGAGCTTTTGGGAACTTCTCTGCAGTCTATCAAGAAAGCTGAAGATAGAGAGCTATTTCGCGAGCTGATGAGCAGTATCGATGAACCTGTACCGGAGAGTGCCATTATCGAGGATATAGAATCAGCCAGAGAGTTTGCCGGGAATGTCGGCTTTCCAGTGATTATCCGTCCGGCTTATACACTGGGAGGCACAGGGGGCGGCATAGCTCATGATATGGCTCAATTGGAAGATATTGCCCATCGTGGACTGAAAATGAGCATGATCGGACAGATACTGCTGGAGCGCTGTGTCTTGGGATGGAAAGAGATTGAATATGAGGTTATGCGCGACGGCGCCGATAATTGCATCACCGTCTGCAATATGGAGAACCTGGACCCCATGGGTGTGCATACCGGTGACAGTATTGTAGTGGCGCCTAGCCAGACACTCTCTGACAGGGAATACCAGATGCTGCGTAATGCCGCTCTGAAGATCATCACTGCTCTGGAGATAGAGGGCGGATGCAACGTGCAGATGGCACTGGATCCACACAGCTTTGATTACTTTATTATTGAGGTCAACCCGCGCGTTAGCCGTTCCAGCGCTTTGGCCTCCAAGGCAACCGGTTATCCCATAGCCAGAGTGGCAGCCAAAATAGCCATTGGCCTTCATCTGGATGAAATAGCCAATGCCGTTACAGGCAAAACGCTGGCCTGTTTTGAGCCGGCTCTGGACTATGTGGTAACTAAGATACCTCGCTGGCCCTTTGATAAGTTTCCTCTGGCCGATAGGGCCATCGGCACTCAGATGAAGGCTACCGGTGAGGTTATGTCTATAGGACGAAGCTTTGAATCTTCGCTGATGAAAGCGGTGCGTTCGCTGGAGAACGGCGCCTACAGCCTGCGGCATAAGGATATCGGTACTTTGACGGAGATGGAACTGGAGAACCGCCTTAAGGTGCCCACGGATGAGCGTCTCTTCGTTTTGGCCGAGGCTTTCCGCCGGGGTCAGATGGTGGAAGAGATACATCAGTTGACAGGCATAGATCGGTGGTTTTTGCAAAAGATCAGGGATCTGGTCGGCCTGGAGGAGAGGGTGCGGAATCGCGGTTTCTCCGGCCTGGATCGAGAACTGCTGGAGAAATACAAGGAATTAGGCTTCTCGGACAGGGATATCGCTGAACTGGTGGAGGTGGAAGAGGACGATATCCGGGCACTACGCAAAACTGTGGGCGTTCTTCCTGTTTACAAGATAGTTGATACCTGTGCGGCTGAGTTTGAGGCCGATACGCCGTATTATTACTCCAGCTATGAGCAGGAAAATGAGGCGGTCTTATCCTCTCAGCGCCGAGTGGTGGTAATCGGCTCCGGGCCCATACGCATAGGACAGGGAATAGAGTTTGATTACTGTAGCGTGCATTCCGTCTGGGCTCTGCGCGAAGAGGGCTTTGAAACGATTATTATTAACAATAATCCCGAAACGGTCAGTACTGATTTCGATACTTCGGATAAGCTTTATTTTGAGCCTCTGACTGAAGAGGATGTGCTGAATATAATTGATCAAGAGCAGCCGGAGGGCGTTATTGTTCAATTCGGTGGACAGACGGCCATCAACCTGGCCGATACTCTGGCCCGGCATGGCGTCAAGATATTGGGAACTTCGGTGGAATTCATCGATATGGCTGAGGATCGTAAGAAGTTCGAACGCTTGCTGCGGGAACTGGATATACCCAAGCCGGATGGCCGCACAGCCGTTTCAGTGGAAGGCGCTTTGGAGATTGCCAGAGAGATAGATTTTCCGGTTCTGGTTCGACCTTCCTACGTTCTAGGCGGGCGGGCCATGGAGATAGTTTATAATGAGAAGGATCTGCTTCATTATATGAAGTATGCCGTGAATATCTCTCCCAGGCATCCCATACTTATAGATAAATATGTTCTGGGCAAGGAAGTGGAGGTGGATGTCATCTCCGACGGCACTGACGTTCTTCTGCCGGGAATTATGGAGCATATCGAAAGAGCCGGCGTGCACTCTGGCGACAGCATGGCGGTTTATCCGCCACAGAAGCTCTCCGACGGAGTCAAGAAAAAGGTGGTGGATTATGCTACCCGGCTATCTCGGGCTTTACATGTCAAGGGCTTGATGAATATTCAGTTCGTAGTGGATGGTGAGGATGTTTATATTCTGGAAGTTAACCCAAGGGCCAGCCGAACCATACCATATCTGAGCAAAATTACCGGAGTGCCCATGGTAAACGTAGCTACCAAGGTGATGGTAGGGCATACTTTAAAGGAACTAGGTTACTGTAGCGGCCTCTATCCGGAAACCTCGCATGTTGCTGTCAAGGCACCGGTATTCTCTTTTGCTAAGCTGATCTCCGTGGATATCAGTTTGAGCCCGGAAATGAAATCTACCGGAGAGATTATGGGGGTAGATCCTACCTTCGAAGGTGCGCTGTATAAGGCTATGGTGGCATCCGGTCTGGATGTCGATCTTACCGGGGCCATGATAGTAACCGTTGCCGATCAGGATAAGGCTGAAGCTCTTCCCATTATCAGGGGATTCAAGGAACTGGGCTTTGAGATTTACGCCACGGGTGGTACCTGTTCCTACCTGCAGGATGAGGGAATGAGTGCCGCCAGAGTGATGAAAATAAGCGAGGGTACGCCGAATTTATTAGATCTTATCCGTACCGGCAAGGTAAATCTGCTGCTCAATACGCTTTCTCCTGATAAGATGGTGGAGAAGGAGGCTGCGCGTATCAGGCGTTGCTCTGTAGAACATAGCGTGCCCTGTCTGACCTCATTGGATACTGCAGCTGCATTGCTTTATGCTCTTAAAGCCAAAGCCAGCGGTCGCTCCTTTGAAAGCCTGGCTCTGACGGATTATGATGTTGATAGGAAGGGGGAACTCAGAAGCCGGAATTCGGAAATGGGGACCGGCTGTTGAGTTACCGGAAGGAGATTTACATGAGAACCCTGAAACCAACAACCAACAATCATCAACTAGCTGCACCCGCAGGGCGCCCTCTGCCGAAAGAGCGCATCATCGTCGCTCTGGATGTGGATACCCTGGACCAGGCTAGATATCTGCTGGATAGTTTAGGTGATAGCATCTCCTTCTATAAAATCGGATTGCAATTATATACCAGTCTGGGGCAAGCCATAATAAAGGAATTACAAGACCGGAACAAGCGTATCTTTCTGGATCTCAAGTTTCATGATATACCGAATACGGTGGCTTCCGTTTGTCGAGTAGTATCGTCCTTGGGCGTAGACCTATGCAATGTCCACGCCCTGGGTGGCGCAGCCATGATGTGCGCTGCCGCTGATGCCGTGAAAGAGTGCGACACTCAAGTTCTGGCTGTAACAATTTTAACCAGCCATACGCCGGAAGACATTAAGGATGAGTTACATATAACGCTTGGACTGGAGCAAGAAGTTTTGGCTCTGGCCGGCCTGGCCGCCGACAGCGGCTTGCATGGGGTGGTCTGTTCACCCAGGGAGATAGAAGCTGTCCGGACTTGTTGCGGTGAAGCCTTTCTGATCGTGACTCCGGGGGTGCGCCCTGCCTGGGCTGCAACTAATGATCAGAAGCGGATTATGGCTCCGTCCGAGGCTATCAGGCGGGGAGCGGATTACCTGGTCATTGGACGTCCTATAACTGCGGCCGCGGATCCTAGGGCCGCAGCAATAAGGGTGATTGAGGAAGTGGAGTGAAGTATTTATGAGAGCACTGAGGCACTGCACTGAAAGCAGGTAATCAGATCCCGATACCCAAACAGGAGGTTTGAAAGTTTATGCTTACAAATGCTGAGATACTTAATATATTTAATCGCACCGGCGTGTTGCAGGAAGGACATTTTCGTCTGACCTCCGGCTACCATAGCCCGCAATATATGCAGTGTGCTCAGCTGCTGCAATATCCGGTTGAGGCAGGCCTGCTATGTAGCGAAATAGCGGTCAGGTTTAAAGAAGAAGAAGTGGATGTTGTAATGGGGCCGGCCGTTGGCGGGATAATCGTGGCTTACGAGATAGCCAGGGCTATAGGCTGCCGTTCTCTCTTCTGCGAGAGAGAGAACGGGCAGATGGCCCTACGCCGCGGCTTTCATCTCGCTGTCGGTGAGCGGGTGCTGGTGGTGGAGGATGTAGTCACCACCGGCGGTTCTGTTTCGGAGGCTATGAAACTGGTCAGGCAAGCCGATGCGAAGCTGGTAGGCGTGGGCCTGCTGGTGGACCGTAGTGCCGGCAAGGTGGATTTCGGTGTCAAAACGGAAGCGCTGTTGAAGATGAGCATAGAGAAATATCCTCCCGAGGATTGCCCGCTCTGTAAGCAGGGACTGCCGGTCATCAAACCCGGCAGCCGGGAGGTAATCAAGAATTGAACAGTATAGCGAGCGACAAAAGAGCAGCGGGTACCACGGAGCACGTAAAGATTAGAATATGCAGGACTGAGGATGGCTGGGAACTGCCGCTGCCGGAATATATGACCCCCGGAGCCGCCGGCATGGATATCTACGCCGCCGTAACAGAGGAGAGATCTATAGCTCCCGGCGGCAGAGCCCTGATACCTACCGGACTGAGAGTAGCCCTGCCGGTAGGCTATGAAGCCCAGATCAGGCCGCGTAGCGGCCTGGCCATCAAGCACGGCGTTACTTTACTCAACAGTCCCGGTACTATCGACAGCGATTATCGCGGTGAAGTCAAAGTCATCGTTATCAATCACGGGGATGAGCCCTTCATCGTCAAGCGTGGCGACAGAATCGCCCAGATGATTATTCAGTCGGTGGTCAAAGCCGTATTTATAGAAACGGCTTCTCTGGAGGATACCTCCCGCGGCCACGGCGGCTTCGGGCATACCGGGGTTTGAATTGAGGGGTCATTTCTGATAACCACCAGATGGTTGCAACTATATATAGGTTTAAGCTATAATGTTGTACATTCCGTGCTGCAGCATGAGCCGGCTGCACGGTTAAGTTTATGTATGCCAAACGGAGGTCGATTTTAATTGAGGCTCAAACAAATTTTCGTCGCCGGCCTTATCAATCTCTTTATCATAGCTACGGTTATCGGTGCGGGAGGGGAGATAAGCTCTGGTGCTTCTGTTGAACCTGCTGATTATCCTCTTCGTTATAAGAGAATGAGCCAGGCTGATACGGCAAAGAATAATTCCACTGAATCTAACAAAGAGACTGCTCAAGTAGAAAAGGAAACGGTAGCTGGCCTGCCGCCTGTAAGAGCAAGCAATAAAACAACGGCAAACAAGAGGCTGGTGGAGGTTCTCTCTGTTGACGTAATTGAAAGGATAGCTCCGGTAGCTGCCAACATGCCGGTTATCTATCCTGTTGACAGGAATCCCGGCGCCAGGCCGGAGGCTGCCTTCGAAGGAGAGCGTATCGGCGGCGATAGCGGCATATTGCTTAAGAATGAGAACCTCTCTCCCGGCAATACGGGCTTTACTTTTGAAACCAGGCCGGAGGCACAGCAGAGGGACGGCATTTATGTAGCTGGGAGCGTTATTCGTCATAGCTCGCCGAAAAGTGCCTACGTGGACGCCTCTGCTATGCAGTTTGGGATGGCCTCTGATAACAATCTGATACTCAGGGGAAGCTATCAGGGGACGAGCGGCAGCGATATCGGTTCACAGAACAGCGCCGGTATCGGCTTTGAGACGGGCCAGGCTATGCGGGAGCGAGGTCTTTTCTTATCCGGCAATATAACCTTCGCCGGAGATACCTACAACAGCAGTCAGAGCACCAATTTGTCGCTGGATGTCAGGCCGCTCAAACCGCTTCTTTTGAAAGCGAATTATAATGGGCAGTCTTTCAACGGCATGGAGAGCAATACCACATCTTATAGCCTGGAAACATCGCCTGAGTTTGCGGCCAAATCACGCATAACCGCACTGGGAAGGGTTACAGCAAGCGACGGTGAAGGCATACCATCCCAAAAGCAGACGGAATTGTGGCTGAGCGCCAATCCAGGTAAACGGCTACGGCTGGCGGCCAATATGCAGCGCTCCGAGATGAAGGGCGGCTGGGAAACCGCCGGCAGCAGATTCAGAGCCGATTATAACATAGGACAGAGGGTGCAGTTGGCGGCAGAGATGAATAACAGCCGCAGCGGCTCATTCTCGCAGAACCAACAATGGATGCGAGTTGCGGCTCAGCCTGGAAAGAATACCTCCGTTATGCTGGAAAGCGTGCGGCGCAGCTATAACGGCGGTGAAAAGCTGGTTGATGGAAGGGGCGAAATCAACACAGTTGCGGGACCTGTCGGCGTATATGCCAGGATGAATTCTTCGGAGATCAGCCAGGGCATTATAAGCAAAGATCAGGTTATCGGCTTACAGACGACTATGGGCGGAGGTTTGAATTTAGCAGTTGATCGCAGTCAGCGGAGCATGACCGGCACGGAGAGTATAAACGTGACGGGAGTCAAGGTTAAAGGCAAGGTTGTAGGCAATCTGGAAGCTCAATACGGTATGGAATGGGTCGATAGTCAAACAGGTGGTGGCGGAAGCTATCTGGGGCTGTCCGGCCAGCCTGTTAAGGGAGTTAATTTAAGCTATAAGCGTCGTTTGCAGGATCAGCAGCTGAGTACGGTGAATCTGCCATTGCAAGAGCTCTCTCTTGCTACCGATATCTTCTCCTCCGGCAACGCTCTTCAGGTCAGGGGTGGTGTTTCATATCTACAGCAGGAAAAGGGAAAGACAAATTGGCTGAATGCCGATCTAGGATTGACCTATAAGCCATCAGCAAATATAAACCTATCTGCCGTATACAAGGCCAATGTCCAGAGTAACGCTCGTTTCCTTGATCCCGGCCTGAAAATACACGGCGAAGTCAGATGGGAGTTCTGAGCAGGTTTCTTAACAACGGGAGGTGGGTAAATAAAGTGTGCTCCGGTCATTGCCGTCCGGGGAAAAAGGGCGCCGAGGAGGTATGGCCGATGGTGTTGAATATAGAGATATTCATCAGGTGTAAATGCGGTCACACCATTACCGCCAAGGAGTTCTTGCAGATCAGAGTCTATCTTAAGCCGGGTGAGCCCACCTTCGTCAATGCTCAATTCCAGTGTAAAAATTGCCGGCAGATAGGCGAACATCATCTGGTGGCTGAAGAGATACTTCAGCAGGCTGGTCAACTGGAAAATGGTTATCTCCCAAGCCTTTTTCAGGAGAATAATGATGAAGATCTGGTGGTGGATATGCCGATACCGCATAGTGAGAATAATAATGAGCCTAAGCTCACAGAGGCCATAACCTGCGACGAAATAATCGATTTTCATTTTCAGTTGGAGAAACTGCAGAACACCCTGCCGGATCTATAGAGACTACCGCTACAGAGATTAGCCGTGAATAGTCTTTGTAGCGGCGGGAGGTATTAAGTACCTGAGAAACCATTGTGTGGCCAGCCGAGAGACCTTTTCCAATGCTCCCGGTTCTTCAAAGAGATGCGTGGCGCCGGGAATGACAGCTAATTCCTTAACGTTATGCATTTGCCGTAAGGCCTGCCTGTTGAGTTTCAGAACCTCCGTATCATCGCCACCAACTATAAGTAATGTGGGGCTTCTGACTTCGCTTAACACTCGGTTTCCTGCCATATCCGGACGTCCGCCTCTGGAAACGACGGCGGACACGCTTTCCGGGCGTTTGGATGCGGCTACCAATGTTGCCGCACCTCCGGTACTGGCTCCGAACAGCCCTATTTTTAATTCCGGCCTTTCGTGCCGCAGCCAATCTATAATATCGATAAGTCTCTCTGCCAGGAGGTCAATATCAAAGCGTAATTCAAGAGTATAGATATCCACAGCCTCTTCCTCTGCTGTGAGAAGATCGATAAGCAACGTAGCTATTCCAGCCTCTTGAAGAGCTCTGGCCACAAATCTATTACGTGGGCTGAAGCGGCTGCTGCCGCTGCCATGAGCAAAGAGAACTACGCCACGAGCATTATCGGGAATGACGAGGTTTCCCTCCAGTTCGACCAGGCCTGATGATACAATCACCGCGCGCTCTTTCTGTACGCCGGGAGAGGAAGGATTCTTTGTTTCTCTGTTGTTCTCTTCTTGCAAGAGCTTCATGACCTCTTCGTCGGATGTCTGGGTGAAATCGAGGTACCATTGGCCCACGGCCATGAAATCCTCAGGCTGTAGGAGACAAACCAGATCATCGAGCTCGCCGGCCAGCCTGGCCGCCGCCTCTGGGGAACATACCGGCACTGCCAGGATCAGGCGCTCAGGCTTCTCAGCCCGCACGGCCCTAGTGGCTGCCAGGGCCGTTATTCCGGTAGCTAGACCGTCGTCTGTCAGGATGACTGTTTTGCCGGCTATCTCCACGGCGGGACGGTTGCTGCGATAGAGTCGCAGTCTGCGCTGCATTTCCGCAGTTTCGCGGCCGGCTATCTTGTCTATCTCCTGCGGCGCTATTCCCAATTGGCGAACCAGGGTTTCGTTGATGATCCTGACTCCGGGAGCAATGGCCCCTATGCCCAATTCCGGCTGACCGGGAGCACCCAATTTACGGGCGACAATGATATCCAGTTGTGCCTCCAGCTCATGCGCTATCTCGTAGCCTACAGGAACGCCGCCGCGCGGCAGGGCCAGCACCAGAGTATCGCTGCCTTTAAAAGCAATAAGCTTTTGAGCCAGGCGCCGGCCGGCATCGTATCTGTCACGGAATAAAGAGGCTCTCTCTTCCATCTTTTTCTCTCCATATGTTGATGAATATTGCCACTTGCTTAAGCTCTTAGCTACAGCATGACCTTGCTCTTCTGGTGCGCAGCACTTGCTTTGGTAATTACCCACTTGTAGTACTTAATAAACTGGTAAAGCTTTAAGAAGTGGTTTCTTTCCTATGTCGAAAAGGCGTCACGCCGTAATGGCGGCGATATGTTAAGCTCGCATATCCTTGTGTCTGGACTTGCGGTATCCAGAACACGGAATAGCATATACTTGGCGAGAGTCCTAATAGATGGTATCTTATTACTATGAATATTTTCGACATCATAGGGCCGGTAATGACGGGCCCTTCCAGCTCTCATACCGCCGGCGCGGTCAGGATAGGCCGGATGGCATATGCTCTATGCGGCAGTATTTCTGAACAGGTGCTGATAGAGCTGCACGGCTCCTTTGCCGACACAGGTTTGGGGCACGGTACGGATTGTGCCTTACTGGCCGGCTTACTGGGATTGGATATTGATAGCCCTGATCTACATTTGGCTGGTGAACTGGCTAAGCAGGCCGGCCTTGCTTATACGTTTAAATCGGTTTGCATACCGGAGGCGCATCCCAATACGGCGCGAATTACGGCCCAGGCCAGAGATGGCGGTAATCACGTAATTACCGGCTCCTCCATCGGTGGCGGCAACATCCTGATCGTGGAACTGGATGGTTATGAAGTGGAATTCAGCGGCAGTCTGCCGACTGTGATAGCTATCTATCGCGATCAGCCGGGTATGATAGCCTTGATGGCCGACATTTTCGGCCGATATAAAATAAATATTGCTACCATGCGAGTCTCCAGAAAGATGCGTGGTGAGCAGGCTGTAGGAGTTATCGAGACAGATCAGGTGCTTTCGTCAAAAATTGTAGCGGAACTTAAGGCAATAGATGGCCTGAATGAGATCAGGTTGCTGCCGGCTATAGTTGGGGGAGGGATATCTTGCACGCAGATGTCTTGAAGCTATCCGAGCTTATCTCTGATGCTGATGGCAGGGGAATTAGCCTGGGACAACTGGCGCTGGAGCAGGAGGTTCGCCTGACATTCAATACGTCCGATTGCTTGAGGGGGCACATGCGCCTGCAGTGGAGAGTTATGCAGGAGGCAATGGAAGCCGGCTTGCAATCGCCGCGTTCATCCCGAAGCGGTCTGGTAGGCTTTGAAGGCAGTATCATGAACGAATGGGTTCAAGATACCCGTGGAACCGGGGCGCCTGTTTTGAAGCTGGCGGCCCGGGCTATGTCAGCGAGCTGCATTAATGCCTGTATGGGCAGAATTGTCGCTGCTCCAACAGCCGGAGCATGCGGCATTTTACCTGCCGTTATTGCTTGCGCTCAGGAGGATACCGGTTGTAGTGAGGATAGCTGTGTAGATGCTCTCTTTGCCGCTGGGTTGATCGGTGTAGTGATATCCGGACATATAGAGTTAGCCGGGGCTTCCGGTGGATGCCAGGCGGAATGCGGCTCTGCAGCCGCTATGGCCGCCGCTGCAGCGGTGCAGATATACGGTGGCAGCCCGGAGCGATCCGGCCATGCTGCCGCCTTGGCGTTGAAGAATCTGCTGGGGTTGGTATGCGATCCGGTAGCCGGGCTGGTAGAGATCCCTTGCGTCAAACGCAACGGTTTTCTGGCTGTCCATGCCTGGCTGGCGGCACAGATGGCCCTGGCCGGTATGAACAGCGCTGTTCCGGCTGATGAAGTCTTTGCCGCTATGGCGAAAATAGGCCGATCCATGCCGGAGGGTTTGCGGGAAACCTCCACTGGCGGCCTGGCTGTTACCCCTACAGGGCAGGAAATCAGATCGAAGATGGATATCCGCTATTCTTCACTGGATTGACGATATCATAGGCCATAATCGAGCTACGAGCTACGGGTAACAATCTATGATGCCGGCCGAGCACACTCTTCCAAAAAGGCCAGAATATTATCGATGGGCACTTCCGGTTCCAGAATGTGCGTGGGGGAGAGTATCAGGGCTCCGTCATACCCCACCGTCCGTTTCATCTCTCTTACTGTCTGCCTGACATCGTCTGGCGACCCGAAAGGCATGACGCTCTGGGTACCGATGGTGCCGTCCAGCACCAGCCTGTCGCCAAAGCGTTGCTTAACTTCGGCCACATTCAGACACTCCGGCTGGACCGGGTTGAGGATATCCACTCCAGCCTCGATCAAATCGGGTATGATCTCCATGATATTGCCGTCGCTGTGATACCAGACTCGGATATCCGGCTTGATCTCTTTAGCTGCCTGCCAAACCTTCTGCCAGCGGGATTTCATGAAATGGCGCCAGCTATCGACGGAGAACATCATGGTTTTCTGGTTAGCTACATCATCGCCGCACAGCAGGCGGTCCACTCCGGCTCTGGCCGCCCAGACAGCCTTTTTCATATTGCGTTCAAAGAGCCTGTCCAGAATATATTCGCAGATTTCAGGCGCAGCCGGCATGTCCATCAGGAACTCTTCATAACCGCGGATCTGCCAGGCATCTTCATACATGTGACCTATGCCGCAAACGGTAGAAAGGCCTTCCGCATGAGCCTGCTCCACTTCGGCTATGCCGTTTTCCTGGGTATATGCCTCTTGCGAAGGCCAGGGAAAGTCTTCCATCTCGCTTAGAGATGTGGCATGGCGCAAGGGGCTGATATAATGAGTAAAGTGATACATACTGCCCGGCACATGCAGGACACCCAGGCTGTCGATATAGGCGTCGTCGGGTATCTTCACATCGCTGTAGTAGCGGGAAAAGTCCGGCTTATCCGGCTCCTTGGCCTGCCGAGGCTGGACAAAGCGCTCCTGCCATATGCCGAAGTGCTCGCGTACGGCCTCCATATCGGGGAGGCCGGTATGCTTCAAAAAGGCCTTTTCCAGGTTAGGCGTAAAGCTCAGGTAATAAAGCCAGCTCTCGTGTTCTCTGTGCTCCATGGTGGCCTGGAATAGCTGCCATTGGTTCATTGTTGCTCTCCTCCCGTATGTTCGACTAATAATCTGCTCAAATTCAGTCTTTAGCTTTCAAATCCATCATAATTGTTAGCCCGGAGGTTGTTGACAGTAACTTTTTGAACATTGTATATTTACTATATCAACTTTTATAAGAGGGTAATAGAAGGAATTATTAGCCATACCGGAACTTTTTGAACATCGTTGCTGTGAGGTAAGCTATGTATGAGGATGCCGGGATATTCAGGGTAATAGCCTGCGGCGGGCAGGGGAAAGGGCACGCTTGTGCTCATCGGGCGGATGGAGAATTGCAATGCTGGGGACTGGTGTATCTGGCGGACGGTAAGGGTTTTTACAGCACTGAGGCCGCCGGTAGATGGAATGTTCATTCCGGCGACGCCTTCTTTTTGCTGCCGGGCCAGGGACACTCTTACGGTCCGGAGGGAGATAATTACTGGGAAGAAAAATGGCTCCTCTTTGAAGGCAGCCTTATCGACCGGCTTCATACCGAGGGAACGGTTCGGGAATGGAACCTGCCAGCCCGTAATATTCGCCGCTTCGGCATCGACAATCTCTTTTCTGAATTACTATCCTCATCCGCCGCAGGCAATCCTATGAGCGCCAGGCCCGCTCAGGCGGCGGCTCTGGCCATAATCTCAGCTGCTACGGCTATCCTTACGGCTTCCGTTCCTGAGGTTGCCGGCGGAAATCTGGTGGCCTCAATCCTGGAGGAGATGAGAACGGCCGTCGGCCGGCCTTTTTTTAATTTTCAGCAATCGTCCCGTCAAACCGGCTACTCTGCCACGCATCTGCGGCGTCTCTTCAAGGCATATACCGGACAATCACCGGTAGCCTATTTCAACGCATTGAAGCTGGCTGCTGCCAGGAACGCCTTGCTGTCCACAAGCAAGAGCATAAAGCGCATAGCTGCAGAGCTGGGTTTCAGCGACGAAGCCTACTTTCGGCGGGTTTTCCGTAAAGCGGAGGGTATGCCGCCTTCGGAGTATCGTAAGAGGTTCAGGATGTACCGATAACATAAAATATACATTATGAAAAACATAAAACGATTATAGTAGTCAATAGTTGACACGGAGGATACAAATGAAGACTACTACCAAGTCGCAATCCAAGCTGATCGGTCAATTGCCTGCCGTTGATGTCTCCTCGGAAAGAATTCAACGCGTCATCGATCAGGAGTGGGAGGATAGAATAGATCTTCACGAGGCTCGTGCCGTATAAAACGGGAGTTGATGTGTATGCGAACAATATTGTTATCGATTTGGAATTAATGAAGGAGGCACAGAGTGTATAACCGGCTTGAAAACGAAAAAGGCTGTTGTTGAGGAAGCTCTGCGTAGGCTGGTTATGCTTTCCAGGCAGGCGAAGGTTTTGAAGGAATTGAAAGGCTCTGTCAAAGAATGGGAGGGAGACCTGAAGGGGATGCGTAAAGACAGGAGCATATCGGAATGGTGATAGTCGACAGTTCCGTGTGGATAGATTATTTCCAAGGAAAGGATACGCCGCATACCCGGTATTTGTATCGTTTAGTCGGCTCTCAGGAAATAGGCCTAGTAGATCTGGTATTGTTCGAGATGCTTCGAGGCATCAAACATAGAACCATCTTTGATACGGTGAAAAACAAACTTCCTTCTTTTCCTGTCTTATCTGTCGGCGGAGGACAGCTTGCATTGGATGCTGCGAAAACAGAATAAAGCTGCGTGAAAATGAAGTATGCATATCGACAGTTGATTGCCTGCCGGCTACTTTTTGTTTGCAGGCAGGATTTGAACTGCTGACTACGGATAAGGATTTTCAACACTTTGCCCGGCACATGAGCTTGCTTCTACCCGCATGTTGGTAGCGTAATGCTTTTGAATATTGACATCTTAGCATGCGTAATGTTATAAAGCCAATAAATCGTTGAATAAGGACTATGTCAGGTCATTAACGACCATCCCGGTCCTCATGGGGGTGGTCTTTTGTTTGTGGAATCCTTTCCGTTGAACGCATTGCGCCGTCTGGAGCAAAGCGGTGGTGATTTTACTCTATTGGAATGCTGCCGTGCTGGAGCAGAGGATAACGTTTCTTATCTCTTCCGAGACGCAGTAGAAATTATAAGCTGCCGTGAGCCGGGGCAGGTAGAAGCGGCACTTGCTAGAGCGGAAGAAGCTCTGTCTGCAGGCTTTTGGCTGGCCGGCTATCTGGCTTATGAAGCCGGCTATGCCTTTAAGGGCATAGAGGGAGTGCCGTTGCCGGATATGCCGCTTGTTTGGCTGGGAGTGTACGCTTCTCCGTCCGATTATCTGTATCCGGTGGCAGGTGACAGCATATCCGGGAGAGCGGATGCCGAAATAGAGACTCGGTTCAACCGCTCTGCAAAGCGGTATGCTGCTGATCTAGCCAGTATCAAGGCCCTGATCGCCGCTGGGGAGACCTTGCAGATTAATTATACCGGTCGATTGACCTTCGATTACACTGGCTCATCGGCGGAGCTTTACTATTGTCTGCGGCGCTCTCAGCCTGTGCCGTATGCGGCTTTCATGCGTTGCGGCGAGTTGGAGATACTCTCCTTTTCACCTGAACTCTTCTTTAGGCTAGACTGGGATCGCATCGTCTGCAAGCCGATGAAGGGTACAGCACCTAGGGGTATGACCGCAGCTTGGGACGAATCCATGGCCACCCAACTGGCGACGAATGCCAAGAGCCGGGTTGAGAACGTCATGATTGTTGATTTGATGTGCAACGAGCTGAAGCACATCTGCCGCCCCGGCTCTGTGGCTGTGCCTGAACTCCTCACTCTGGAGCGCCATCCCACCTTATGGCAGATGACCTCTACCGTGGTGGGGCGATTAAGAGAAGATATTTTGGCGCTAGACATTTTTAGGGCACTCTTCCCCTGCGGCTCGGTGACCGGTGCGCCCAAGGCGCGCTCCATGCAGATTATCGCTGATCTGGAGCGAGAGCCGCGCGGCATCTATACTGGGGCCATCGGCTGGATCAGCCCCCAGCGGCAGGGAGTCTTCAGCGTGGCCATCAGAACGCTGGCTCTGGACAGAGGCTCCGGACGTGGGGAGATGGGTGCAGGCGGCGGTATTGTCTGGGATTCGGACACGGAGGACGAGTACCGGGAGTGTCTGCTCAAAGGACGGTTTCTGTCATCACGCCTGCCGGAGTTTCGATTGCTGGAGACGATGCTCTGGGAGCAGGATAGGGGCTTTGCTCGGTTGACGGAGCATCTGCAACGCCTGGAAGCCTCGGCCGGCTATTTCGATTTTCTGTTCAGCCGAGAGAGAATAACAGATGAGTTGTCTCTGGCGGTGAAACAGTGCTTCAGCCGCCGCCTACGGGTCAGACTGCTGCTGGCGGCAAATGGCTCGGTAGATGTGACTTTCTCAACCTTGCGCGAAAGGTCTTCGTTCGCAGATACGCCTGTTATTATTCTCTCCGATACTCCGGTGGATTCAAAGGATGTCTTTCTTTATCACAAGACCACCAACCGCAGCTTCTTTGACCGTGAACTGGAAGCCTGCCGGCAACAGGGATATTATGAAACGCTTTTTCTCAACGAAAGGGAAGAGCTGACACAGGGAGCTATCAGCAATCTCTTTCTGCAATTTGGCGGCCGGCTTTATACCCCGCCTTTGGAATGCGGCCTTTTGCCCGGAATAATGAGAAAACACCTGCTGGATACGGGCCAGGCAGCAGAGCGTATTTTCTATCCCGATGATCTGAAGGCAGCGGAGCAGATACTGCTGACCAATGCCGTGCGGGGATGCATAAATGCAATGCCCAAAGATATGTGAACACAGCATAAAACGATGAACTCTGAACTTTCCATCTCATTATGCTATAATACCCCTTGAGGTTGATGGGCTATGTTGCAACTGGCAGATATAAATCCTGTTGTCAGGAGTGCCGGCAAGATGGCGTTCAAGCCCGGGTATGACGGCAGCATAAAATCCGTACCTTTGACGGATCACGATCTGCATCTGGCTTACCGCGGCCGTGGCGCTCTGGTGATAGACGGATGCCGCTATGCTATGGAAGTAGGCGATGTAGTCACGGTTTTTCCGGGTGAATCTTTTCATGTGGAAGTTGAAGGGGATCGTCCGTTTTCCAGGTATTTCATCCATTTTGATTTTGTTAAAGATGAAGACGGGCGTTTGTTGAGCCCGGTATTGGAGCAAAAGACTTCCTGGCCCCGGCATGTTCGCTTGATGTATGACGGCAGAGCCAGAGATTTATGTGCGGATATTGTCCTGCGGTCTCAGAACAATGGAGCTGCGGGCGGCACTTCTAGAATAATTATCGCAGGTCATATGCAGGCACTGTTGGGAATTGTGGCTGAGAATTATACCGGAAAGTATACGGATGAAGGGGATGCCTATTCTAAATGCCGCAAAAATATACTCCAATCGGAAAGATTTATACATGCCAATTACCGGAATAACCTGACCGTGGCGGAGATAGCCGGCGCAGTGGGACTTAGTGCGGATTATTTCGGACGTGCCTTCAAAGCCCTCTTCGGGCGTACTCCGCTGGATTATCTGACCAGCCACCGTCTGCGCGAAGCCAAGCGCTTGATGGTGGAGACAGATCTTTCCATCGGTGAAATCGCCCGGCAGGCAGGTTATGATGACATACATTATTTCAGCTACATTTTCAAACATCGAGAGGGAATTACGCCTTCCCAGTTCATTTCCAAGCTGACAATAGAAGAATGAGCCGGGTAAGAGGAAAGTAAGGGATAGGGGTCAGGTATAAAGAGGATAGGGGTATAAAGAGGATAGGGGTCAGGTGTTTACATTCATCATTCTTCGAACGCTAAATGTCAAACACCAGACCCCCGAAGAAAACACCATTCTTCGAACGCTAAATGTCAAACACCAGACCCCCGAAGAAAACACCATTCTTCGAACGCTAAATGTCAAACACCAG
>JAQUEL010000021.1 GCA_028685295.1 bacterium | reverse complement strand
TTTTAGTTGTTTTAATTGGGTTCGAGTCAATGTAATTCTTCCTTCTTTCATGCTTTGCATTTTATTTCAAAAAGGGACATTATCTCAAGTGAATTACATAGTGACATTATCACAAGTTAACCACAGTTGAAGTAACAAGTGCTTGATAAAGAGCTGTGAAAGTGATAGTATATACAGGTATAGATATTGTTGATCGTATTAGGTATGTAATTTTGGATTTCGGTGTATACGCTGTTGTCGATAAAGTGGGCCTGATCGAAGTGCCGAATATGAGAAATAACAAGTCCAGTTTTGTGAAGAGTATTGAAGAGATCTTTCACAATTAATTAAATTAACGAAAGGTGGCAAGTAAAATGCCTAGTCAATTTACCCGAGAAAAAGGGTTTACCTTAATAGAATTGCTTGTAGTCATAGCTATCATTGCAATACTGGCATCTATTCTTTTTCCTGTCTTCGGCAAGGCCAGAGAGAAGGCCAGGCAAACAACCTGTACTAGCAATCTTAAGCAGATCGGGACTGCGCTTTTAATGTATGCTCAGGATTATGATGAGTTTTTCCCGACGCCTGCTTACAATGCTTCCGGTACCGCCGGAACCAATCGTTATTGGCAGGATCTGGTAGCTGTCTATATTGGAGCTAAAGGAAAGTATGATGCTTCTGCTAATCCTAGGTATCCCAATACTGTATTTGATTGCCCGTCTCTGGATCCTTCTCCGGTTGAGAGGGCCATAGGAGATTACGGCCTATGCCAGTTGTTTGCGCCGTTGCCCAGTTCTGATCCTGCTAGAAATTTTATTGATACCAGAAACATTAAGAATCCGGCTGCGGCCGGCGCAGTGACGGAGGCAAGAGATTCCTTTGCTTATACTGCGGCAAAAATTGGTGCGGTTGATGAACAATGGACAAGTTCTCCATATCGCTTTCTGCGTAACGCGCACTCTGAGGGTATAAATATACTTTATTGCGATGGTCATGTGGGTTGGAAGAGGGCTGTAATTGGCGATGATTTGCAAGCTGTCTTCCGATATGACGCCAAATAGTTATATCAGAAGAGCTATCCAGTAATCTTTAGTTGCCTAATGCAATGGCTGGATGCATGAAACACAATTGGCGATAACCGGCAGTGCAAAAGAATAAGCCGTAGTATGGCTACGGCCAGAGATACAAACAATAGAAAAAATAGAGGAACCCCTCCGATGCCAAGGAAAAAGATTTAATCATCTTGGCAGCTGGTATGCAAGAAGAGGAATGTAGAGATGAGATTCTATCTATATGCCATAGTAAGTATTATTGTCGCCTTATGTTTTGGGATGGAAGGTTCTTGTGAAAACAGTTCGGGGGGATATGGCCTTGTCGCCGAGGTAAACTCTGATAACGGAATACCGGTTTTGAAGCTTAATAAGGAAAAGGAAATAGTGATAGGCTATAGAGATAGCCATCCGGTTGCGCATATAGTGACTGCTAGAAGTTTTATTCAGGCAGGGGCACGGATTCAGTTTCTATCCATTCATCCCGGCGGGCGCGCCTATCAGGGAGATAAGCTGTATGCAAGGTTGGACAGTACTGCTCGAGATATGCTGAAAGAGTGCCCGGATATATACTTTATTATTTTGGTTGCTACTGATATTAATAAAACATCTGAGCCTAAATGGTTTGTTAACAAAGAGGATCAATTAGCTGTTTGGCCGCCTGATATGCGTAAAGGGGATCGCGCTTCAATGGCATCAAAAGCGTGGCGCGAAGAAGTGGCGGCTGACCTGCGTCGGTTGGCGGCACATGTGGACAATGCGCCATATGCTGATAAAGTGGTAGGTTATTTCCTATGCGGTGGATCAGGTGAATGGAATGATTATTGGGATTACAGCCAGCCGGCACAACAGGGATTTGCCGAATGGCTGTCTGATAAATACGGCAATAATATCCAGTTATTGAAAGAGAAGTGGAAGAGTAAGGATATTACTTTTGAAACTATTCGGTTGCCGAGTTGGAATGAACTATGCGTAGCCGATGACGGTATATTCTATACCCCTGAAAGAAGCCGAAGAATCATTGATTTTATGTATTACCATCATCAAGTGGCGGCAGATACAGTGATAGATTTTGCCAAAGCAATCAAGGAAGAAACCGGAAACCGTAAGCTGGTAGGACTCTGGAACGGTTATATATTCCTGCCGGGATGGTGGAATGGAAGCGCTCCTTACAATATTATGGCCAATTGGCGAACAAAAATGTTTTCTAAAGTATTGGAATCGCCGTATATCGATTTCATTGCTGCGCCGTACTCCTATCAGGAGAGGCATAGCGGCGGTTTCTTTGTTCCGCAAATACCTATGGATAGTATCATCTTTCATGGCAAAATGGGTATCATTGAGGAGGATACCAGAACTCATCTTACTACGTCATACAAAAACCGTCGAAATTTTGAGAAACATGGAGATATTTTCGGGAAAGCTAGTGATGCAAACGAAACTATGGCTATCCTGAAGAGGAATTTTGCCGGAATCTTTACAAAGCCTGGCAGCGGTTTGTATTATTTTGGGCTAACCGACGAAGGTAATAAATGGTTTGATAATGCCGCCATACTGGATGCGGTGAAAGAGTTCAAAGAGATAGCTAAAGCACAGTCGAGTAAAGATAAAAATATTTCCAGCATAGCTGTTATTGTCAGCAATAGATCTTTCCTGTATCAGAAAATTAATGATCTGAGCCGTGATTTTTTGCTTAACCAGATGTATCATAACTTGACTGTGGTGGGAGCACCGTTCGATGTTTACCTTGATACCGATTTAAACGATAAGCGCTTTCCGTTTGATAAATATAAGATATATATATTTCTGAATAATTTTTATTTACCGGATGGAGAGAGAGCGCTGATTAAAAAGAAGATCTGCACCAATAATAATACAGTAGTATGGATCTATGCTAGCGGTTATATTGATGACGAAAATGCGCAGGTAAGGAATATATCTGATTTGACCGGTATAAATATAAGCAAATATGAAGGTAGATTAAGCCGCTTGAAGTGTGTAATCACAAATTATATGGATAAGATCACTGAAGGCATGCCGACTAATATTCGCTTTGGGTCAGAGCAACCGCTCGAACCTGTTTTTTGGGTTGACGATCCTACTGTTAAGGTTCTAGGCGAACTAACCAGCACAACAAACGAAGATGGGATATATACTTTCAGGAAACCCGGCTTGGCCATAAAACGCTTCGCTAATTGGATTTCGATATGGTCCGGTGCTCCCAATCTGCCGTCGTCCTTATTGCGCAATATTGCCCAATCTGCCGGTGTACATATTTACAGCGACAGCGATGATCAGGTTTTTGCCAGCCAAAGGATATTCTCGCTTCATGCTCGGTATGACGGGATGCGTACCATTAAATTCCCGCAAAAAACATCCCTTTACGATCCTTTTGCCAAGCGCTATATTGCGCGTAATATCGATGTTATGAAAATGTTCGTAAAGAAAGGCGAAACCCTGCTCTGGGTGTTGGAATAAGGTTTGTATTGCAGGCGGATTATACTGCTAACGGCCAATAGTATGCAGATAAAAGTGATTGGTAACGATTAAATTTTTGAGGAGGCATAAAATGCGTTGCATGAAAAAGAGATGCATAATTTTGTATACTAGTGGAAGATGTGGCTTTGCCCTGGCCGAACTCTTAGTTATCATCTCAATCACAGCATTATTGTCGGCCATGTTTCTTCCTGCTTTCGTTAGGAATAGAGAAAAAGTCGAGCAATCCACCTGTATTAACAACCTCAAGCAGATCGGTATCGCACTTAAAATGTATGCTCAGGATTATGATGAGTTTTTTCCGACGCCTATTTATAATGCTTCCGGTACCGCTGGAAGCAACCGTTCTTGGGAGGACCTGTTGGCTGGATACTGCGATGCCAAGGGAAAGTATAATACTAATACCAATCCCAAGTATGCTAATACAGTATATGATTGTCCCTCGTTGGATCCTTCTTCGGTTGAGAGGACCATAGGAGATTACGGCCTATGTCAGTTGTTTGCGCCGTTGCCTGCCTCTGATCCAAGAAGAAATTTTATTGATACCAGAAACATTAAGAATCCGGCTGCGGCCGGCGCAGTGACGGAGGCAAGAGGTTCCTTTGCTTATACTGCGGCAAAAATTGGTGCGGTTGATGAACAATGGGTAAGTTCTCCATATCGCTTTCTGCGTAACGCGCACTCTGAGGGTATAAATATACTTTATTGCGATGGTCATGTGGGTTGGAAGAGGGCTGTAATTGGCGATGATTTGCAAGCTGTCTTCCGATATGACGCCAAATGCTTATACTGCGGTTGATGAACAATGGATAAGTTCTTCATATCGCTTTCTGCGTAACGCGCACTCTGAGGGTATAAATATACTTTATTGCGATGGTCATGTGAGTTGGAAGAGAGCCGTAATTGGCGATGATTTGCAAGCTGTCTTCCGATATGACGCCAAATAGCTGTATTGGTTAGTTGCTTCGGCGGCAGAAAATAGAAGGAATGTATAAGGGATATTTTATTAAGAAACTTATGATGTTGATTCGTATGCTGTTTGTGCTAATCATTTATCTGATGCATGCTTCTGCCGGCTATTGTTTGGAAGATAAAGGCATCATTGGCGGCTGGAACTTTAATTAAGATAGTGGGGATGTTGCAGTAGATTCAATTGGAAAGCTGGGAGATGGTAAAATAATTGATTGCCAACGGGTAAACGGCGTATTGAGCAAAGCATTGGAACTGAATGGTGAAGCTTACATTGATGTATCGCTAAAAGAAGATACCGATATTCCTGATATGAGCCAGGCGATAACACTAGAAGCGTCGGTCTTTGGGAAAGGAAGAGAAAACTTTAATGGTCAGCCGTATGGTGCTTCCATAAATAATATATCCTACAATCTATGGCTACATACTTCGGTTTCAAGTATCCCAGAGGAACATGGGAGCTTTTGCCTTACAAGCTGTCGCTGGATAAGTGAGTGAAAATAAAGGCTATTAGACGCGGTTCCGAGATGGAAGTATACGTAAATGGAGAACTGATGGCAGAGAAGAAAGATGCGGTGGTAGAAAGCACTTCTTTATCGTAGAAAGCAATAGGGATAAAGATAGGTCGTGCCTGGGAAAATCCGGAATGATATTTTGTTGGCTCAATTGATGAGATTAAGGTGTCTCAATAATATCCGGGCCATAATGATTTATATCTGTGGAAGCTTTTAAATATGAGGAGAATGTAAGTATGAATAGGCTTTTTCAAAATGGTGGAAAATGGTTCAAAGGGAATACGCATACGCATACCACGATCTCGGATGGAGCATTGGATCCCGAAGTGATGGCAGCCAAGTACAGAAGCGCTGGATATGATTTTTTGTGCATTACCGATCACAGCCGTGGAGACTGCTCAGGTCATAGCCGTTTAACCGATATTGAAAATTTGAATAGCCAAGATTTTTTGGTTATCCCGGGCATAGAGGTTGCCTGCTATGACGGCCACCATGTGGTAGGATTGAACATAAAAGAAGAGATAATGACGCAGCATAGGGCGCAGGAGGCTATTAGGCAGATAAATAAACAGGGGGGGATGGCAATTCTGGCTCACCCATACTGGAGCGGTCTGATGAGCAGTGATCTATTGAAAATTGATGATTATGCGGCGCTGGAAGTATTTAATAACAGTACTTTCTATAGTGTGGGTAAAGGTTGCTCTACTGCTCACTGGGATGATCTTTTATCTGTAGGGAGAAAAGTGTTCGGCGTTGCGGCTGATGATGCTCATTATCATTTTGATCGTTACCGGCCGAATGATGTGTGCGGCTCATGGGTGATGGTAAATGCTCGGACGCTGGCGGTTACGGATATAATGGACTCCTTGAGAAACGGATTGTTCTATGCCAGCAATGGTCCGATCATTAAGAGTATCGCTATAGATGGTAACAGAATCGTTGTGGAAACATCGCCTTGCAAGTGTATTAATATAATCGCTTATGCTTGGAACGGGAAGAGCTATACTGCCGGAGAAGATGAATATTTAACTCACCTAGAACATGAATTTAATAAAGATTATCGTTTCCTACGGGTAGAATGTTATGATAGTAATGGGAAGACTGCTTGGAGCAATCCTATACTTCTGGACGAAATATAAAGAGAGCAGACATTTTAAGATGAGAGACATGCATTATGAAGAATATGAAGCCGATTATAGATAAAAATAAAGCCGAACCGTTGTATTTGCAAGTAGAGAATTATCTTCTGGGCCTTATCAGTCAGGGGGAATTGATGCCTGATGATCGTATTCCTTCAGAGGAGATGCTCTCTGCAGACTTCGGCATTAGCCGAATGACAGCCAGAAAAGCGTTGACCAACCTTGAGACAAGAGGTCTTATCTATAGAGTACCGGGCAAAGGAACCTTTATAAACGGGAAAGAGAAAAGACTGGATAAACCAGTAATGCCTATGATATTCATCTATCTTGCACCGCTCAATTCTAAATACCACCCGTATTTTTTGCAGATGATCGAGGGTATAGAGCATTTTGCCAAACTTATGAATTGCACTGTAATAATCTCTTCGGACCTGAATAGTATATATAACTATAATTCTTTGCTGGGTGTAATTTTGATAAAAAGAATCCCGCATATGGAGATAGAAAAGCTACAAAGACATAATATTCCATTTGTTCTGCTTTATGCTCATGAGCAAACTTACGGTCGGCCTTACCCTGCAGTTGTTATCGATGAAGAAGACGCAATATTTCAAGAAACTGAATATCTTTTAAAATTGGGACACAGGAGAATCGCCTTGTTTACAGGAATTTTGAACGGTTATCTCAGAGGTGAAGGAAATAGAAACCGCTTGAAGGGATATCAGCATGCATTAGAAAAATATGATGTAGAATTTGATAATGCTCTAGTCAAAGAGAGCGATTATGATCAAGATAAGACGATTTTGATGATGGAGCAGCTTATATCATCTGTAAACCCACCTACGGCTCTTATTGCCTGCGACGATATAGGGGCAGGGTTTATTATCAATACCTTGAGAGAGAATGGTTTAGATGTTCCTGGTGATATGGCTGTAGCCGGTGTGGGTGATCTTCAAATCAATTCTCTCGTTCATCCTCCACTCACTACGGTCAAGTATCCTATAGTCGAGATGGGAGAGAAGGCTATCATGCTATTGGCCAAGATGGTTAAAAGGGAGAGTGTTCAATCGCCAGTTTATCTCAAAGGAAGCTTATTGGTGCGTCAATCCTGCGGTTGGCATCTACGTGGAACTGCCAAAGTGATATAATATCGTATGCGAATGAAAGCTGTATCGATGTATTGCCGGGAAAGCGATGAATAAAAAGAAATGCTGATAATGAAAAATTTTGATAGTCATGTACATACGCCTTACTCTGCTTGCTGTGAGGATATTACATTAGAGAAGTTGAGAAGGAAAGCTGATAGGAAAAACATAACCTATGCTATAACGGATCACAGCACGCATATGTATTTCCCCAGAGATCTTGCTTGGAGCATTACCAGGGAAGATTTTAAAGAGCTTTTGGAAAGGTACCATGAAGAGGGCCGGCGGCGCATAGAAAAATATATAAAAGAAATCCGAAAAAGTGGAGCTCTTGTAGGTATAGAGTTGGATATTTATTCTGATGAAACACTGATCTTCGAAGATGAATTCTGGAAAGAACTTGATCTTGTTATCGGTGCTGTTCATTTTTTATCATCTATACAAAAAAAGCGACCGCGAATTGAAATAATCAATGAATTTAAGAGGCTTACCTTGGCATTGTTTTCCAGCGGCAGGATTGACGTGCTTGCCCATCCATTCAGATGTCTCATGCATTGGAATGAAAAAGTGGTAGATACTGCATTGATAGAATGGTTGGTAGATAATGCTGAATATTTTAATGTTGCTCTGGAGATAAATTCGCATTACCCATTTATGGAAGCGGATATCTTTATGTCAAAATTGGCTTTGAGCAAGGGAGTATGCTTATTTAAGGCATCGGATGCACACCGAATGAGTGAATTCGGAGAGTTCTCATATCATGAAACGGTAATACAAAAAGCCAGGGAAATTATAGCGGGGGATCAGGAGTAGCGTTTTCGGCCTTGCATTCAAGGTGAACGCTATAGGTGGAAGTGACCGATACTTGAGGTGGATAAATGAGGTTCGGCATAGTTACGGATTGTTACGGCATAGGATTGCCTTTGGAGCAGGCACTGACGCGTCTTTCCCGGATCGGCTTCAGGGATGTTGAAATTGTCGGAGGACATCTTGCTGAGGATATTACCGCACCACCGTCGGTGTACGAAGCAAAGGCCAGAATACGGTATTTGAAAAAACTGATTTCGAACTTGGGTATAGCGGTTTGCCAATTGCACGGTCCGTATGGTGTTTGTGACTTAGTGGCCGAAACTGAGACGCAAAGGAAAAGGAATATTGATATCTACAAAAGATGGATAGATTGGAGTTTAGCTTTGGAGGCAGGTGCTTTGATCATCCATATAGGAGGGCGAAACGATCTATGTCCGGTAAAAGATATTGAATTTATCATATGTAGGAATGTGGATTCTCTTTGTCGGCTTGCAGAGCATGTGGAAGGGACAGTGCTAAAGTTAGCTATTGAGAATCTTCCAAGCCGGTGTGCAGACAATCCGAATACTTTCAATTTATATGGTAATACAGTTTCTGAGCTAAAAGAGATAGTAAGTGCTGTTGGATCAGATAACTTGGGCATTTGCTTGGATGTCGGCCATGCTAATATAGAAGGCTTGGATGTGCCTTCAGCCGTTATAGATGCTGACAATAGCCTTGTGGCAACGCATATACAAGAAAATAACGGTGTCTATGATATGCATATGCTTCCTTTTAGTTTACGGCGGTTATATAGCAAGATGGATTGGTTTGCTATATTTAAAGCTTTTAAAAAAATTGAATATCCATATCCGTTGATAGGCGAGTGCGCCAATACATCAGGTGAATTGCCCTTTGAAATTGTAGATATTTATCTTAAGCATCAAAAAGAGCTCTTGGATACAGTAATGAAGCATCTATAGAAAACTGAACATTTGAGATGCCGTAATTTTAACGGCTAATATTATTATGAATTATCTTATATTTGATAATGTTACAGATTAAATCGATTTAATCTTGCATCCCTGTAGATTTCCCTTTATAATCCAATTGAGACTTGATCTCAATTGGACTGCTCGGGCGATATATTGGCTAGGTTGCTCGGGTGATATATTAGCGAGGGCATCATGCCTAACTTACCGAAAAAATTCAATGACTGTCTCAGGGAAAAGGGGTTGCGCCTGACCACTCAACGGGCCGTTATTGCTCGTTTGGCGTTGAGCCGGGCGAGCCATTTTACTGCTGACGATCTCCTGCTCTGGGCCCGGGAAAAGGATAAGGGCATATCCAGGGCTACGGTTTACCGCACGCTTTCACTGCTGACCGATCTGGAACTGCTGGAGGGCCTGGATTTTGGGGATGGTCGTCTCTGCTACGAACCTGCCGAAGGGCGCAACCACCATGATCATCTTGTCTGTCGGCAATGTGGCAGTATAACGGAATTCCATTGCGAGGCGATAGAGGAACTGCAGTGCGAGGTGGCGGATAAGCTTGATTTCAAGGTAGAACACCACTCTCTGAAAATATACGGGATATGCAAAGATTGCAGCAGGAGGACTGAAGATGATGAACGGCGATAATCTGACTCTGATGTTGGCGTTTGTAGGCGGGGTAATGTCTTTTCTCTCTCCATGTGTTCTGCCCCTCATACCTGGCTATATCTCCTTTGTAACCGGGCTCTCTACGGCTGAATTGGAGCAAGGGGGAGGCACGGCCTGGCGGGCGGCGCTGCTGCCGTCAATCCTCTTTGTGCTGGGATTTTCAGCCGTATTTGTCGCTCTGGGCGCCTCCGTTTCCGCCATCGGCAAGTGGCTTCTGGATAATCAGCCGCTGCTGACCAGAGCCGGCGGCATACTGGTAATCTTGCTGGGTTTCTTTGTCATCGGCTGGTTGCATCTGGCTCCGCTCTACCGGGAGAGGCGATTCCATCTGAACAGAATGCCCTTGGGCGTCTGGGGAGCACCATTGGCGGGAGCTGCCTTTGCCTTTGGTTGGACACCTTGTGTAGGTCCCATCCTTTCCGCCATTTTGCTTAAGGCCGGTACGGTGGAAACGGCCGGGCAGGGGATGTTGATGCTGGCGGCTTATTCACTGGGACTGGGAATACCGTTTGTAGCGTCAGCTCTTCTCTTTTCGGTTTTTATGGGCTTTTCCGGCTGGATAAAGAAACGATATGCCCTGGTGACTTATATCAGCGGCAGCTTGTTGATCTTGATGGGCCTATTGATGCTGGCGGATAAAATGACCCGCTTTTCCGGGTTTATACAGGGATTATGGGGCTAAAGATTATGCGAATGCGTTTTAGAAATAGAGAGAATAAAGAAACGATAAATGGGCATTGCGGCTTAGCTTGCCGGAAATGCGGTGGCAAAGGCGCTCGTCTTCGTTTTGCAGGCTTTGGCGCCAGGAGCCAGCCTTCTTTCACCAGCGCCGACGCGACAAGCCGGTGCTCTGCCGGGCTGCGGCGACTGGCTTTGGTGGGTAATCCCAATGTAGGTAAGAGTGTTATCTTTGGAGAATTGACAGGGCGTTATGCTGTCGTCTCCAATTACCCCGGCACTACAGTGGAGGTCAGCCGTGGCCAGGGACTTATAGGTGGCCGTCTGTACGATATCACGGATACACCGGGGATCAACAGCCTGACGCCTCTGTCCGAGGATGAGAGAGTTACCAGGGACTGGTTGCTGCATAATCGTCCTGAGGCTGTTCTTCAGGTAGCAGATGCTAAGAACATGCGCCGTAATATCATACTTTCTCTACAATTAGCGGAAATGGGCTTGCCCATGGTTATGGCGCTCAACATGCAGGATGAGGCGCACAGCCGTGGCATTGATGTGGATGCTTCTGCGCTTCAAAATGCACTCGGTATCCGGGTGGTGCCTACGGTGGCTGTAGAAGGGAGCGGATTGCAGGAGCTAAAGAGGGCGCTTGTCGCGCCATCAAAATCCAGCCTGATTGTTGATTACGATCAGCGTATAGAGGATGCTCTGTCTGAATTCGAGAGTATTCTTGGCCGGTCCGATGGCGCCATGCTTGAAGATAAATGTGGCGTTACTCTACGCAGTTTGGGCTTGATGTATCTGTGTGGTGATCCCTGGCTGACGGAATGGCTGGGGAGTAATTATGGGACCGGCAAAATGGAGCAGCTGGAAGCGTTGGCTCAGGAAGTGAGAACGGCGTATAACCGCTCGTTGGATTATATTATCGCCGAACAACGCCTGAAGGTTGCCGATGGCATTATCAATCGTGTAGTTTCCCGTAGAACGGCAACACAGAGCCTGGGAGAGCGGCTGGGAGATTTAACCACCAGGCCCTTGACGGGAATACCCATATTTTTGGCAGTGGTTTACCTTATCTTCAAGCTGGTTGGGCAGTTCGGTGCCGGTACATTGGTGAATTTGATTGAAACCGATCTCTTCGGCAATCATATTCTTCCCTGGCTATCAGCCATAATAAAAGATCATGTGCCCTGGCCTTTGCTACAGGATGCCCTTATGGGCAAATATGGTCTGATCAGTATGGGGCTTACCTATGCTATTGCCATAGTTATGCCTATTGTGGGCACCTTCTTTCTGGCTTTCGGCCTGCTGGAGGATTCCGGGTATCTGCCTCGATTGACGGTTATGGCTAATAGAATATTCCGGCTTATCGGTCTTAACGGCAAAGCTGTGCTGCCTATGGTGCTGGGTCTGGGCTGTGCCACCATGGCTACCTTGACTACTCGCATACTGGACAGCAAAAAGGAACGGCTGATCGCTACCATATTGCTGGCTCTGGGTATTCCATGTTCGGCCCAGCTGGGAGTGATGCTGGGCATGACATCCTGGCTTTCTGCAGGCGCTTTGGTCTTTGTCATGACCGTGGTGGCTTTTCAACTCTTTTTGGTCGGATGGCTGGCATCGATAATCCTGCCCGGAGAGAGAGCGGATTTCATTCAGGAGCTGTCGCCCATTCGCTGGCCGCAGATATCCAACATTGTCTGGAAGACACTGTTGCGAGTAAAATGGTTTCTGGCTGAGGCCGTACCGTATTTTCTGGCGGGAACCTTCTTGCTCTTTATACTTGATGCTACCGGCGGTCTTGCTTCAATCATACGTCTGTCGGCACCGGTAATCTCCGGTTTGCTGGGGCTGCCGGACAGGGCTGTGGAGTTTTTTATTTTGGGCTTTATGAGAAGAGATTACGGTGCGGCCGGGCTGTACGCTCTGGCTCGGCAGGGAATTCTGACGCGCCATCAAATGATAGTCAGTCTGGTTACTATTACTCTTTTCGTTCCCTGCATAGCCAATTTCTTTATTATCATCAAGGAACGCGGTCTGACCACGGCTCTGGCTATAGTGGCTTTTATCCTGCCGTATGCCGTTCTTAACGGCTGGCTGGTAAGATTGATACTATCTATAGGAGTGATACCACTGTGAAGCATTATTATGACGAAGCGCTGGAAGAGATATGGATGCTGCTGGAGCGAGAAGAGAATACCATCGACCGGGTGCAGGCTTGCCTTGAAAGAACCGGTGGAGCGGCTTCATTGCAAGATCTGCTGACGGCTAAATATATTACCCTGGATAAGGAGAAGGTCCGTTTTACCGGCTTGGGTGAAGAGCATGCCCGCAATATTATCAGACGTCATCGATTGGCGGAGCGTCTGCTGGCCGATGTCCTGGGAATGACCGAGGTTGAGGGGCAGGCTTGTAAAATGGAGCACATCCTCTCCGAAGAGGCGACAGATCGCATCTGCACTCTTCTTGGACATCCGCAGGAATGCCCGCATGGATTATCTATTCCTGCGGGCAGCTGTTGCCGCCAGCCTAAGGAAACGCTGGATAGTTTGATTATCACTGTTGACCGACTCCGCATAGGGGAGGAAGCAAGGATCGCTTATATTCAGACCGGGAGTGATGAGCGCCTTCATAAGCTGGTCTCCTTCGGTCTTCATCCGGGTGCTGTAATTCGTCTGCATCAGCGCTTTCCTGCCGTAGTGATCAGGACGGAAGAGACGCAACTGGCACTTGAAGAGGAGATTGCCCGTGAAATCCATGTTCGAAGAAAGGCAGAGGCATAATGGCTTTTATGTTTGCCTTGCTGTCCGCGCTGCTGCGTGGCGGCGCTTCAATCATCGAGAAGCTGGCGCCGGCCGGGGTGGCACCGGTACAGGTATATAACTTGGAAAAGATCGTGGCGGATTGCTTTAAATTTTGAAACAGGCTTGGAATGGATGTCGTTCTGGAAGCGCTGAAGCTGTATAAAGCGCGACAGCAGTTTAAAATCGCCTTCGCCATAAGGCAAAAGCTGATTTCCCACCCCAAATTGAGTTACCTCGCCTCACGTGGTATTATAGTTCTTGAAATTCAATCGTTGTTACGGACAGAGTGGGATTATCATGCAATTTAACAAGATATTGGAGCTTTTTGAACTGCCGTTGTCTCAACTGGCTCTTTTGGCTGATACGTTACGCAACCGGCATGACGGCAATTTGTTTGAAACCTGTACCATATGTAACGTTAAATGCGGTAACTGCAGTGAGGACTGTAAGTTCTGTGCGCAATCAGTGCGGTGTAATACGGGGGTGGAGACTTATCCTCTGATTTCAGTGGACGAGATGGTAGAGGCGGCTGATGCAGCAGCTGCTAACGGAGCTGATAGATTCGGCATAGTCACCAGCGGCAGGCGCCTTAACGACAGGGAGGTTAATGCGGTTTCTCAGGCAATTTCATTAATAATGGAGCGTGGGCAGATAGAGCCCTGTGCCTCGTTGGGAATTCTCAGCCTTGATCAGTTCAAGCGTCTCAAGGATGCGGGTTTGAATCGTTTTCATCATAATATCGAAACGGCCAGTTCTTACTTTCCGCAGATAACATCCACCCATACTTTTGAGGATAGGCTTCATACCATAGATCTGGCACGAGAAGCCGGTTTGTCTATCTGTTGTGGCGGGATAATAGGGATGGGCGAGAGCCGGGAAGATCGAGCCCGGATGGCTCTGGAGCTGGCAAAAATAGCACCGGATTCAATACCGGTGAATATTTTGATGCCCATACCGGGCACACCATTGGAAAATTATCAGAGAATAAGCATCAGCGAGGCATTAAGAACTATTGCCGTCTTCAGAATTGCCAATCCCAGGGCCACTATCCGTCTGGCAGCCGGAAGAGAGAGCTTTCTCGGTGATTTTATGGGGATGGCCTTCATGGCTGGTGCCAATGCCATGATGATCGGAGGTTATCTTACGCAGCGGGGCCGGGCTGTTGAGGATGATCAGGGGCTCATTCGAGAGGTGCTGGAGGCATGGAACGGATAGAAGCTTATATGGGAAAGCGAGCTGCGGAAGGAACGCTGCGCAAGCTGAGCGAACTCAAAGCCAGATATCCCGCCAGGGTCGTTGAATCCGGGCGAGAGCTGATCGATTTTTCTTCCAACGATTATCTGGGCCTCTCCAATGATGATCGTTTGATAGCTGCAGCCAGGCAGGGGCTGGATGAATGGGGCACCGGTAGCGGGGCCTCAAGGTTGATGAGCGGCAGCCTGGCACCACATCATTGCCTGGAAGCTGAGACGGCTTGCTTTAAGGGCAAAGAAGATGCGCTTGTTTTTAATTCCGGGTACCAGGCTAACATCAGTCTAATTCCTGCACTCGTGGGCAGAGGAGATGTAATCTTTGCTGATCGGCTTTGTCACGCCAGTCAGATAGACGGGGCGGTGCTCTCCGGAGCAAAGCTCTTCCGATATAAGCATAACAACATCGAAAGTCTGGCATGTCTGTTAAAGAGAGAAAGGGAAAAATATCGAGAAGCGCTGCTGCTGACCGAGTCAGTGTTCAGTATGGACGGCGATATCGCACTGTTGGCGGATATTATTGAATTAAAGAAGCATTTCAACTGCAAGCTGCTGTTGGACGAAGCGCATGCCGTCGGGGCATTCGGCCGGGGTATGGCGCACAGGCTGGGACTGACTGCAGAAGTAGATATTGTTATGGGTACGTTCAGCAAGGCTTTCGGTAGTTTCGGTGCTTATGCTGCCTGTTCGCGTGTTATGAAGGAATACTTTATCAATAATGCGCGAGGTTTTATATATTCCACCTCGCTTCCGGCTACATCTATCTGTGCCAGCATTGCTGCTTTAAAGATAGTGGCTGAGCATCCGGATATGTCGATAAAGTTACAGGAGAATGCTGCTTATTTACGGCAGGGGCTTAGCCGGCAAGGTTGGCCGGCAGGCGGTGAAAGTCAGATCCTGCCGGTGATTGTAAAGAGAAGTGAAACGGCTCTCAAGCTCTCTCAAAAACTACGGGAGGCCGGCCTGAGAGTTCTGGCTGTCCGGCCGCCGACCGTTCCCAGGGGGACGGCCAGGTTGCGCTTCAGCTTATGCCTGGCTCACTCTAAACGGGATCTTGATTATACCCTTGAGGTGATGGATGGACTCCGGCAATTTTTGGTTTGATGAACAAGGGGCTGATTTGCCGTATGTCGTTTGCCTGCCGGGCTGGGGATATGATTGGCGCATTATGTCCTGGTGCCGAGCTGAGGTAAACCGTATCTACATTCGCAATGCTTTCAAGCCCGGCCTTCTGTCACAGCTGGCTGATTGGCTGAAGCGATCCAAATTCGGTCCTGTTGTTATGCTGGGATGGTCCCTTGGTGGATTTGCAGCTATGGATTTTGCCAGGGCCTATCCTGAATTGGTAGCATCGCTGGTTTTGGTAGGAATACGGCGCCGGTACAGCCCGGAGGAGGTTCAGTTGACTAAAGACGGGATCGCATATGACCGTGCCTTTTACTTGGAAGGCTTCTATAGACAAAGCTTTTTGCCGGCTCAGAGACAAGACTGGGCTGCGTTCAGAGCTGATTTGCTGGAGGAGTATCTAAACGTGATGAGCATTGAAGAATTAATACCGGGGCTGGATTATCTGGGCTCATCCTGCATAGATGAAGCTTCACTCTCTATCCGTCCCACGCTTATGGTGCACGGTGCACGCGATATAATAGCTTTGCCGGATGAGGCATACGAGCTGGCCCGGATTTCGGATACTCCGTTTTATATGCTTCAAGACGCCGCACATGCTGCATTCTTACATTCAGACTTTCAGGAGATTATCAGGCAATGGCTGAAATAGATATACTTCGTGCTTTTTCTCGTGCCTCTTCCACCTATGAGAGCCATGCCCGGGTTCAGCGTCTCTGCGCTCAGGATATGCTGGGTATGCTGGATATATCATCTCCCGGAAGTGTTCTTGAAGTAGGATGCGGTACGGGCCTGCTTACTCGCATGCTTATCGGCAAATTTCCGGATGCCGGCATACTGGCCTGTGATCCTTCTCAACGGATGTTGATGGAAGCAAGGCGCATGGCTCCTGCCCGGGTGGAATTTATATGCTGCAGCCTGGAGGAGCTTCCCCGGAATTTCTGGGAGTTGATAGTATCGAATGCTGCTTTGCATTGGGCCGGTCCGCTGCAGACAACACTTGCCATGTTGAAAGACAGCCTATGCCCGGACGGTTTGCTGGCTTTCAGCTACTTTACCAGGAACACTTATCCGGAACTGGCGGAAGCACTGTCGCAGGCAGCAGGTACGGAGGTGCAGCTGGCCTGCAGCGGCTTTGCCTCAGCCGATGAGGTGGCGGGCGAGGTAGCGAAGGTCTTTACAAAATTCCAAATGCAGCGAAAGGTTTATATTCGTGATTTTACCGATATCAGGGCATTGCTAAGGCATATAAAGCTTACTGGTACACGGGGAACAGGCGCCAGGCCAAAGCTGGTATGGACAAAGGGATTGTTGGATCGGACCCAGCGGGAGTATCTGGCCCGTTTTGGATCTATCAGGGTCGGATATGAGGTTGTCATATGCACGGCAAAATAAAGGCACTCTTCATAACGGGAACGGATACGGATGCAGGCAAGACGGTCTTTTGTGCGCAGCTGTTGGCATTTTTAAGGCGGAAGGGAATAAATGCTGTCAGTCAGAAATGGGTGCAGACCGGCTGTGAAGAAACGGATGATGTAGCTCTTCATGTTGCTACAGCAGGACTGGTGCGGCCGGAAGCGCCTGATTTGATTACGCCTGTTCGTTTTGCATATCCGGCATCTCCGCATCTCGCCGCCAAGCTGGAGGGACGGGACGTGGATGTTCAGATTATAAGCAGTGCTTTGAATAACCTGATGCAGCGTTATGATATCGTGCTTTGTGAAGGCTCGGGCGGAGCGCTGGTGCCGCTGGCGGGCTCTTTGCTGTTATCAGATTATGCTGCACAGCTTGGGGTGCCGGCTGTAATTGTCAGTGCCAACAAGCTGGGTTGCATAAACCATACATTATTAACAGTGGAAGCGCTCAGATCCAGAGATATACCTGTGTTAGGAATAGCATTTATAAGAGTGTTAGCTGAAGCAGATGAAATTATCGCGGAAGATAATGTAGAGACTGTAAGGAAGCTCTCCGGAGTAGCCGTGTTAGGCGAGCTCGATTGGCTTGAGAGGCCGGATGCTTACAGCACCGGTTTTGACAGGCTGGGAGAGGCTTTTCTAGAAAGATGGGATGTATTTAATGATGGATGAAATTATTAATATCGACCTTGCTCATAATTGGCATCCGTTTACGCAGATGGATGAATTGAAAAAGAGACCACCATTGCTTATCGAGCGGGCGGAAGGTGTCAAGCTCTATGCCTCTGACGGTAAAGTATACTACGATACTATAGCCAGTTGGTGGTGTAACGTCCATGGACACTGTCGAAAAGAGATCAGCGATGCTGTAGCTAAACGGGCTGCCAGATTGGATCATACCCTTTTCGCGGCTATCACGCATGAACCGGCTGTAGTGCTCTCTCGGAGGCTGGCAGCTATCTCTCCCTCCGGGCTGAACCGCATATTTTACTCGGATAACGGGTCATGTGCAGTTGAGATCGCTCTGAAAATGAGCACGCAATACTGGCGAAACCGAGGACGGATTGGAAAGAAGCGGTTTGTCTGCTTTGATAGGGGATATCATGGAGATACGATCGGTGCTATGAGCGTGGGAGGGGTGGATATGTACATCTCTCACTTCAGGCACTTGATGTATGATTCCATTCGTATTCCCACACCTTACTGCTATCGCTGTCCGCTGGGCTTAAGAAAGGATGACTGCGGATGCAAATGCGCCGATCTGTTGAAAGAAACATTGGAGAGATATTCCGGGGAAACAGCAGCAATCATACTGGAGCCGATATTGCTGGGTGCAGGGGGCATGATTGTGTACCCGGCTGAATATCTGAAACGCGCCGGCGAGCTGGCAAAGAGCTATGGCGTGCATTTGATCCTGGATGAAGTAGCTACCGGTTTTGGCAGGACCGGTAAGATGTTCGCCGCGGATCATGCGGGCGTCACTCCGGATTTTATGTGTATTTCCAAGGGCTTGACCGGCGGGACATTGCCGCTGGCAGCGACCTTGACGACGGAAGAGGTGTTCGATTCCTTTGCCGAGCCGGTAAGAGGAATAAAGACATTCTACCATGGTCATACCTTTACGGCTAATCCTGTAGCCTGCGCGGCAGCCAATGCCAGTCTGGAGTTGTTTGAAACAGAGAATACTCTTGCAAATGTTGCTTATCTCCAAAATCGCCTATTGGATGATTTTGCATCATATGCCGATCATCCGCTGGTGGGAGATATCCGGATTATCGGTTGCTGCGGTGCTCTGGAACTGGTAAAGAATAAAGAGAGCAAGGAACCTTTATCCATCAGGGACATGACTAAGATAGGCTTTTACGGCCTGGGCTTCGATCAGGGAATCATTTTGAGGCCGGTAGCCAACGTTGTTTACCTCTTTCTTCCGCTTGCTGTTGGGGAATCCGATTTGGGTGAGATGCTCAATCGTTTCAGATTGACATTGACATGTGTCACAGATGAAAATATACTGTGAGAAGTAGTTGATTGCAGGGGGAGGAAGATATAAATTGGGACTTATACCGAAGGATGTGCGCTTTTTTGAGTTGTTTGAACGCGATGCCGCAAACGTTTATCAGGGAGCCATAGAGCTGGAGGAGATGCTGGAGCATCCTGATGAGTTTGAGGAGAGGCTCAAAAGCATTACTAATTTAGAGCATGAAGGCGATATAATAACTCACGAGATCATGGATCGTCTTAACCGTACTTTTGTTACGCCCATAGACAGGGAGGATATCCATGCTCTGGCCGGTGGTTTAGATGATATTCTGGACTACATAGAGGCCACGGCCGACAGAATGCATCTATATAAAATTAATATTCCTACGCCGGAGGTGAAGGAACTGGCTTCCATACTTACTCAGGCCGTAGAGCAGATCAGCTTGGCCATAAAAGATCTGCGTGATTTACGCCGGGCACGTCGCATTATGGATCGCGGCATAGAAATAAACCGCCTGGAAAATGAGGGTGATCGTATCAGCCGGGCTGCTCTGGCTCGTATTTTCGATGAATGCGTCGATCCTGTTGATGCTATTAAATGGAAAGAAATTTATGAGCATATCGAGACGGCTATCGATAAATGCGAGGATATAGCTAATGTTATGGAAACGGTGGTAGTAAAGCATGCCTGAACTCAGTTTGTTAGTCCTGGCAGTTATTTTCCTAGCCGTTCTGTTTGATTTTTCTAATGGTTTCAACGATACGGCCAATTCTATTGCCACCGTAGTTTCCACTAGGGTTATGTCTCCGCTGGCGGCTGTGCTGATGGCCGCTGCGCTTAACTTCGCCGGAGCCTTTTTCAGTACCTCGGTCGCCGGAACCATCGGCAAAGGCATAGTGTCACCGGGAGCTGTTACCATGCTGACTATAGTCAGCGCTCTTATTGTGGCTACTATCTGGAACGTAGCCCTTACTCTGCTTGGATTGCCGATCAGCGCCTCACATGCTCTTATCGGTGGTATTATAGGCGCTGCTCTAGTGGCACACGGTCCTTCCATTCTCCAGATTGGTGGTATTCTTAAAATACTCTTATCTCTTCTTATCTCTCCGCTGTTGGGACTGGGCGTAGGTTTCTTCTTCATGATCCTGCTTTACTGGATCTTCCATCGTACATCTCCCACGCGGGTGAACAAGCATTTTCGGCGATTGCAAATATTTTCAGCCGCTTTTATGGCTTTTTCGCACGGTTCCAATGATGCTCAGAAATCCATGGGTATAATTACATTGGCTCTGTTCAGTACCGGAGCCATCAGCACTTTTCATGTTCCTGTAAAGGTTATAGCCATATGTGCGCTGGCCATGGCAATAGGCACTATTACCGGAGGATGGAAGGTTATTCGCACCATGGGTGCTCGGATGATGAAACTTCAACCTGTACATGGCTTTGCCGCCGAAACGGCGGCGGCAATGGTTATACTTATGGCCTCTGCTGTGGGGGCACCGGTCAGCACTACTCATGTCATTGCCACTTCGATTATGGGGGTGGGGGCATCAAGACGCTTATCGGCTGTCCGTTGGGGGGTAGCCGGTAATATTGTGCTGGCCTGGGCCTTTACTCTGCCTTTGACGGCGCTGGGAGCGGCGGCTGTTTATTTTATCCTCAATCTCTTTTTCCAAGGCGCGTAATCGGGAGAGAGTATGCCTGCTCTGTCAGGTATGCTGAGGAGCCGGCAATAGAGGAAGATACGAATGATGGATGTAAGTGAAGGCGTAAGGCTTGCCTGGCCGGGTAAGCATACGGTAGAGGTTACGGGGTGCTATCGTTTGCAATCTATTCAGCCGGCTGAGGTTATAAAGGCGGATAGGTCTGGACGCTCTATGCCCCTGCATCGTGGTTCTACGCCGAATATGCCAAGAGATCCCAATCACAATTTTCTTATTCAAGGCGATTGCCGTGAAGCCATGCTGGCCCTGTTGCCTGAATACGAGGGACGAATTGATCTGATATATATCGATCCTCCTTATGCTACGGGAGGCGAGTTCGGTCATCCGGAAATGGCCGGTTACAGCGATCGCTGTGTGGGTGCTGATTATCTGCAGATGATGTATGAGCGTTTGCAGTTAATGCATAGGCTGCTGGCCCTGACCGGCTCTATCTATATCCATCTTGATTGGCGCATGAACTGTCATGTAAGGCTCATCATGGATGAGATATTCGGAGCGGAGTGCTTTCAAAGAGAGATAATTTGGCGCATAGGTTGGGTATCCGGCTATAAATCCTGTGCCAGGAACTGGGTGCGAAATCATGATACCATACTCTTTTATTCTCGAGACAGCCGGTCATTCACCTTCAATAAGACATATCTGCCATACAGAGATGGCTATCGGCGACGTGATGGGCGCAAACCCTCCGGCAAAGGCTGGCCTCTGGAGGATACCTGGAATTGCAGTCAGGAAGACCGCCTGGATTCCATACAGATCATGAGCTTTTCAGGTGAGAAAACGGGTTATCCTACACAGAAAAATGAAAACCTTTTAGCCCGCATTCTGGAGGCATCCTCAAATCCGGGCGATCTGGTGGCTGATTTTTTTTGTGGTAGCGGCACAACCTTGGCAGTAGCTGATAAGCTGAACCGGCGGTGGATCGGATGTGATATCGGGGAAGAGGCCGTGAATATAGCGGTGTCAAGGCTTGCGGAGGCTGTAACCTTCGATGTATATCGCATTGTAGAGTAACTAACAAATAAGTTGTTATTTGATATCTACCGGAAGGTTAACGGTAATTGCTATTGTACCGTCGCTTTGGTTCTCAATATATAGATGCCCCCCCAGATCGGTAACTATTTCTTCACAAATGCTGAGGCTTAAGCCGGTTTTAAGCTCTTCCTTACCATGTTCGGAAGGGGTTGCTGCGTTATCAAAGAGATTGACCAGGTTGGCCGGCCTGATATTTGTGCCTTTATGATATACGGAGAGTATGAGATTGCGTATATTAGGAGCATATTCGCACATGATATCTATCTCACGGGAAAGTTCTTTATCCCTAGAAGCGGCGCTTATAACGGCCTCATAGGAATGCATGAGCAGATTGGAAAGCAATTGAAAGGCTCTCATACCTTGCCCTTTAACCAGTGGCAGATCTTTACCCGTACGTAAGTTCACTCTTATATCGTCAGCCTGAAAAAGCCTTTGGTAGACATGAATAGTATTTCTGACTATCTCCAGCGGATTGTAATCCTCTTCAGGAGGATCTTGATCGCTGACCAACAGATTTATATTTCTGATGGTCTTCTCTATCTGATCGACTTGTCTCTTTATATTCTCAACCTTGGACCATCTATATGCAGGGCTGTTTGCCTGGCTGCTTGCCATAGCCAGGCTGGCGGATAGATTGATAGCGGTAAGGGGCTGCCTTATACTATTCGAGAGGCTGGCGATAAGAGAGCTCAGCATGCTTATTCTGTCGGCATGGATAATTTGCATCTGCTGCCGCCGAATTTCTGCATCCCGGGCTGCACTAGCGGTTATATTTGTTAGCAAAGCGGCGAACATCTCCGGCTCTTCGGCACTTTTCTGAACAGTAAAGATAGAGGCCAGGACAACAGCCGTATCACCACCTCTGCATCGCAATTTCATTTCCCCATTGAGATGATCGTTTTTTCTTAACTGCTCAAGCAGAATTTTATCATCGTCAGCTATATCGAATACGGCTTGATAATCCTGTCCTATTATATCGATTGCGGTGGTATTCAGCAAAGATAGAAGGGCATCGTTGGCATAGCTGATAATACCTTCTTTATTCAGGAGAAGGATACCCTCCATCGAATGCTTTACTATTAATGACAGCCTGCCAAGCTTCTCTCTGTTCTGATACCTTAGGGCATAATCCGCCAGCATTCTGGCTGAGAGTTCAAATATAGGCAGGCTTTGTTTCATGAGGCTTTCATTAAAATTTCCGGCAATCTGTAATACACCCAGGATATCTGTTCCGGATATCAGTGGTATGCTGACGATATTAAGTATTGGGGATAATACGGTATCATAACTCTCATCCTGAGATAATGGCCTTATTAAAGTATAACCCGCTTTTATGGTTTCCTTGGCCAGTGTACTGTCATAATTACCTGTAGTTATGTGTGCTCCGGCTATCTCCAGCTTTTCATCTTTATCCCAAAAAACGATTGCTGTGCTGTCAGGGTGAAGCCTGGTTATGACCTTGCACGCATTGTTTATAGTGCTGCGGTCGCCTTCATCTATAGCCAGGACATGGTTGAGATGGTATATAAGATCTCTTCTTTCCTGCAGAATATGCTTCTCGGTTATATCGGAGATCGTTAAAAAGAAACCGTCGTAATCATCAAAACTGTTCACATGCACCGGAACCATATCCAAGCTGAGCCAGATATTGTTTTTTTTATCTAAATGAAGCTCAGCTTCAAGATTTTGAACTTCATAGCCCTTTAAAACAGAGGAAATGGCTTTTGACAGATTCTCAATATCCTTATCATCCAATAGCCGGTAAAAGGCCTCTAGCTTATCTCCCTCATTAAGGTAAAAGCCTGTCATTTTATGTATGGCGCCGCTTAATCTTAATATCGTTAAATCCTTATTGCAGAGGATAAAGCCCTTCTTGGCGAATTTCAAGGCCGATTCTATGGCAGATAGGATGTACAATCTCTCTTTATCATAATTACTCTTGAAAGATGGAAAATGAATATAATGAAAGAGAGCTGTTATGGCTATAACAATGGTAAGCACTGGCAGCAGCAATAAATACCTGCTGTCACGATACAGGAATAACACAATATACACGATGTTTATCAGGACTGCGGATATAAGGCAGGCAATTAAAAGCGGGAAAGCCGTTTTGCCTCTATTCCGCAGGCCCTTGAAATATCCTGGATTCATTAAGCTTCCTTCTTAACGATGAATTATCAAACTGATAAATGATTTGCTGGAAATAATGCAGTTACTATAACAAATATAGCATTTATAATCGCCTCATACAACTATAAATAAGATGCTATCCGTCGTTTAAAAGTGCATACTTTGTTGTTACGATGGATAGATAACGTTAGATATATTTTGATATATTTTGGGCGGGTGCAGAAGCTGCAGAAGGTGGCGCCGTTTGAGGTCAAGAGCGTGCAGACGGACAATGGATCGGAGTTCCACAAGCATTTCAGGAAGAGCCTGGAGAGCAAGGGTATCGAACACTATTTCAACTATCCCAGAAGCCCCAAGAGCAACTGCTATGTGGAAAG
>JAQUEL010000020.1 GCA_028685295.1 bacterium | reverse complement strand
ATAGATTGCATTCAAAACGGCGGCCCAGAATAGATCCATGCCTGGGAGCATACGAACGGATAATACTGTTCGCATGCCTTCAAAGATATGAGAGGACGGCAGAAAAAAGGCTATTTTTTGTAATACCGCCGGCAGTACGGTTACCGGGTAGAAAACAGCCGACACCGGCTGGATCAGGAAGGCTATGCCCCAGGCCAGAGCTTCTGCTCCCTGTCCGTAACGTAGAATAACGGCAGTGGTGATAATGCCCATGGCCCAGCCAAAGACTACCAGGTTGCCGATAAAAGGCAGCAACAGCGGTCCCAGAGTAAAAATATTGAAGGCATAAAGCATGAAGGCCAGGACCGTCATTACGATAAAGGCCACCAGTACTTTAGCCAATCCCAGCAGCATTCCCGCTGTCAGAAATTCCACAGAGGAAACCGGCGCTACAAAGATATTGAGCAGGTTTCTGGTCCAGACATCCTCTAGAAAGGCCAGCGATAGCGCCTGTTGAGCTCTGAAGAGCATTTCCCACAAAATAAGCGCTCCCAGCAAAAAGGAGATAAAGGTGGGTACGCCTCCCCTCAGGCTGGTGAGATAAAGTGTCAGAAAGCCCCAGAGCAGTATGTCCACCAGAGGCCAGTAAGTTATCTCCATCAGCCTGGGCAGGCTGTGCCGATAGAGGTATACCTGGCGTAAAAAGAGGGCATAGATACGGTTCCAGCTCACAATTCGCCCTCCTTACGCTCTTTCGTTTGCCGGGCTAGTTTTAGAAAAACCTCTTCCAGGGATTGTCCGTGATAGCGCTGGATTACTTCCGTCGGACGTCCCCCGGCTATAATCTTGCCTTGCAACATAAATAGAACCCGATCCGAAATTTTCTCCATCTCTGCCATATTGTGTGAGGTGAATATAATAGTCAGCTCACGCTCTTGCCGGATGCTCATTAACAGTTGTCGGGTCCGATCGGCGATATCAGGGTCCAGGCTGGAAGTGGGTTCATCCAGAAAGAGTATTTCCGGGTCATTAAGCAGCGCTTTACAGAGATTAAGCCTTATTTGTTGCCCGGAGGACAATTGTCCTGCCGGCTTTCGCTGTGTTCCCTGTAGACCCAGGAGATCCAGCAGCTGCTCAATCTTTGTTTCAGGATGCTTTACATCATAAAGGCGGGCAAAGATGTGCAGATTTTCACTTACTGTAAGGTTGGCCGGCAAATTTACATAGGCTGAAGAAAAATTGACGTTCCGGGCAATCTTCTGGCGATACCTAGCCAGATCCATTCCCAGCGCTTCAATATAGCCGGAGGTTGGCGTGATAAGGCCCAGCAGCATCTGTACTGTAGTGGTTTTGCCGGCTCCATTGGGACCGAGTATGCCCAGAATCTCTCCGCGCCGTGCCTCAAAGCAGATATCGTCTACGGCCTTAAAAACGTTAAAAACCTTAGAAAGGTGCTCAGCCTTTAGCGTTATGTTACCCATTGAATTTTAATACCCCGTCTGTTGCTGGGATAAACTAATAGGGTAGCGGCCGGATTACATTTTATAAGGCATTTGCAAGCAAGCCTGCCGATCCTGCTAGAAGAATAAGGAGCAAAGGATTGAGCTTAAAGCGTAAGGAAGCAAGAAGAACAATGGAAAAGATAGCTACGGATATGATGGAGGTCAAAGTCGGTTTGGCCAGGCTGATGACAGCCGATATCAGTATGGCCAGTACGGCCGGGCGCATGGCGGACATGATGCTCTTTATCTGCGCCAGGTTCTCAATCTTGCGGTAAAAGTGGAAGGCGGTGGTGACCAGTATCAAGGATGGTAGAATGATGCCCAGCGTAGCGACTGCCGATCCCGGCAGGCCGGCCACTTGATAGCCGACGAAAGTTGCCGTATTAATGGCGATAGGGCCCGGCGTCATCTCGGCCAGAGTGAGTATCTGAAGGAAATCGGTGCTTGTTATCCAATGCCGGGTATTTATTACTTCGCTGATGATTAGAGCCACGGCAGCATATCCGCCGCCGTAGGCAAAGAGGCCGATTTTAAAGAATGTCCACAGAATGTCCAGGAGCAGAGTCATAACTCTTCCCCTCCACTGCCGGTATCGATATCAGGATAAACGCTTTCCAGCCCTAAACGGGCGCCGATAAAGGGCACATAATATCCCAGCAGGCCGGTTGCAATAGCCAGAATAATAATATAGATTACCTTGATTCCCAGCAGGGACAAAGCCAGAAATATGAGCGCCAGCAGTATAGAGCCTGTGTCGCGCGTAATTCGGAGTGCCAATTTCAGGATAACTCCGGTAATGACAGCCAGGACCCCGGCCATGGCCCCCTTCATGAAAGAGGTTATGCCGGGCGACTGGATATACCTGAAAAGATAGACGGCAATAAGCAGGATAGCCAGAAAAGGAATGATAATGACCCCGATGGCACTTACCAGCATGCCGGGTATTCCGGCCAGTCGATAGCCCGTCATAATAGCCATATTAACGGCTATAACGCCGGGAAAGGATTGTGTCAGGCAGACCATATCGAAGAATTCGTTCTCCGTCAACCACTTTTTCCGGTTGACGATCTCTGCTTGTATAAGCGGAAGCATAGCCAGCCCGCCGCCGATAGTCAAGCCGCCGATACGAAGAAAGACTTTAAATAATTCCAGAAGCATACAATACCTCCAATTTTAAGATTATAGCATGAGGTGGAAGGATAAGGACAAATCCTACTAGCGCTAGCGGGTTTTCATTGCATTTGGTATATAGTATTATAGTTAAAGTACGAAGGTACGTATTCTTTACTAAAGGAGTTAAGAGGCGATGAAGATACATAGAGTAGCCATGGTGGGTTGCGGAGCACTGGCTCAACAAGCTCACTTACCAAATATACGAAAGAATCCGCGTCTTAAACTGGCGGTTACCTGTGATGTTGATGCGGCTACGGCGCAGATATGCAAGGAGAAATTCGGCGCCGACAGGGTGGAGACGGACTGGCACAAGCTTATAGGCGATAAGGATATAGACCTGTTTGTACTGGCTACCCATACCAATCTAAGAGGTGAGTTCATAATTCCGGCTCTGGAAGCCGGCCAGCCTGTTTATACCGAAAAGCCCCTGGCACCTAGCCGGCAGGAGATGGTGGATATCGTCAAAGCTTCCCGCAGCACCGGCGTGCCGGTGTGCGTGGGACATAACCGCCGCTCCAGTCCGGCCATGCTGGAGTTCAAGCGGTTGCTGGATAGAGCCAAGTCAGGCGAGACGATAGCCACTAGGCCTACCGTTGACCGTTCCGGAAGCAGAGCGCCGCTGCCGGAGGAGAGCCAGTTGCAGATACTAATGAGGGTAAACGATGATGTCAGAAGCTGGAAAGATTGGATATTCTGGGATGACGAGGGCATAATGTTCTCTGAGATGGTACATTTTATAGATCTGGCTCTTTGGCTTAATAATGCTTATCCCGTGCGTGTGTTTGCAGAAGGCTCCGTCCGAGGCAATTTTACTCTGCTGATAAAATTCAATGACGGTTCTATCACCACTTTGCAGCATACTATGGTAGGTAACTTCGATTATCCCAAGGAGCTGTTTGAGGCTACGGCCGATAATATAACCATAGCTATGGATCAGCATATAGAAGTAAGGCAGTGCGGTCTGGCTGATGAACTTGCTGTAAAGACTTTTCCGTATGCTGAAGGCTGTGAATGGGCGACGGAACAGGGAATGACAGGATATATGAAGAGCATTGAAGCAGAGCGGATACGGGCCGATGCTGCCGGGGAGCCCCCCAGGTGGTTAAATGTTAACAAGGGGCATTATCAGCAGCTTGACCGCTTTTTGGATCATATTGAAGGCAGGGGGAAGAACCCTTGCGATGTGGAGAGCGCTGTGCCGGTTAATAGATTGGCCATGAAGTTGCTGGAATCAGCCAGGTGGGGAATGCCGGTAGCTGTGGGCCTGGAAGATTGGCATCTTCCCTCTGTATAAAGCTCAGGTAACGGTATGCTTTGTGCTATGGGTGTCAAACAACGTACTGAGAGAGTGCCTTTTTGCAAGGGCTTGCAAGGGTGCTGGAGATCGGTAGTAAACAGCCGGCAACCAACAACTACCGCTGCAGGCGGTCCGGGGAGGAGAGAGTATGCTCAAGATGGTGATAATTTATCATTCGGAAACGGGGAACACTCGCAATATGGCAGAACTGGTAGCTGAGGGAGCCGGGGAGCTCGTGCAGGTGATACTTATGCCGGTGGAAGATCTCAATGAGGATGCTTTGCGTGAGGCCGCAGTGGTTGCCTTTGGCTCTCCTACTTATTATGGTACTATGAGCTGGCAGATGAAGAAATGCATAGATACTCTGCCTGTCGGTATGGAGGGAAAGCTGGCCGGGGTTTTTGCCTCGGCTGCCTGGCCGGGTGGCGGCGGATATGAGCTGACCGAGATCAATATGATTCAGGGGCTGCTGGTCCGAGGTATGCTGGTATACTCCGGTGGCGTAGTCACCGGGGCACCACCTACTCACTTTGGGGCCGTCTCACGTAAAAGCCCTGAGGGCTTTGATGCTGATCGTTGTCGTAAATTGGGTCTTAATCTGGCCAAAAAAGGCATAGAGCTGTTTGGCGAGTGATACCCCCCATTGACGGCAAATGACGGCCTTAGTAAAATGGAGATGAACTGAATGTTTCTATCACTAAGGATGATGATTAATGGCGGAGCGAATCCTGGTAGTTGATGATGAAAGAGTTATCAGGAAATTATTAATAAGTTATCTCTCGGAAGAAGGCTTTGAGGTTGAAGCCGTCACTGATAGCAATGCGGCTATAGAGTTGTTGAAAGAGCAGACGTTTGATCTGGTGGTGACGGACATAAAGATGCCTGGTGCCGATGGTATCTTTCTGGCTGGGTACATCGATGAGAATTATAATTTGCCGGTAGTGATGATTACCGGGTATCCCAGTGAAGAGAACGTCATAGCCGCTATGCGCCGAGGGGTATCAGATTTTCTGACCAAGCCGTTCAGCCCTGATGTCCTCTGTAAGATTATTTGGCGTACTCTTTACCGGCATACACAGCGTAATCGGTTGCGGGCACTCTCTGCGACCAGTGAATCCGATAAGGAAATGCTGTTGGAGGGTCGGGAAGCATATGGCGATACCCATGATAAGTTGATGAGCCTGCAGGAGGTGGCTTCCTATCTCAATGTTTCTGTGCAAACAGTTTATAGAATGATATCACGGGGGGAACTTAAAGGCGTAAAGGTAGGCGTCAAATGGAGGTTCAAGCCTGAATATGTCAAAGAAGCCTATCTGCGCAGGCAGACCTGACCGATCTCAAACAGAGCGGGGCAAATAAATATCCAATGTAGTGCCCTTGCCCGGCTTGCTTGTTACCCCTATACCGCCCTTATGCTGCTCAATTATGCTGTGAGCTGTAGACAGTCCTAACCCGGTACCTTCGCCGCAGGCCCTGGTGGTAAAAAAAGGCTCAAAGATATGCTGGCGGATCTCTTCATCCATGCCGCAACCGGTATCGGTAATGGAAATTTGTACATATCTGCCCGGCTTGAGACCGGTAACTGGAACCTGGGTTTCAGGAGCAATTATGGCTTCAGAGGTTTTAAGGGTGATTGTTCCTCCAGCAAGCATGGCATCGCAGGCATTGATAACAATATTCAGCAGTACCTGCTTTATCTGGTTCTGATCAATACAGATCTTTTCCGTTTCAGCGGTCAGTGTCAGTATCAATTCCGCATCCTGGCTTATCGTTATATGTTCAAGCATGTCGGCGGCTTCCGAGACGATTTCATTGACATCTGCATTAGAAGGATCGATGGGCTGTCGCCCGGCAAAGGTCAGCAGTTGCCTTGTAAGTTCAGCTGCACGGTCCGCGAGCTCGCTTATCAATTCCAGATCCCTTTTCAGTGAAGTATTATCCTTCAGGTGTCTGAGGGCCAACTGTGAATAACCGGAAATGCCCATAAGTATATTATTGAATTCATGTGCAATACCACCGGCCAATCTACAGACGGTTTCCATCTTAATAGCATGCAGCATCCGTTCCTCATTCTGTCTGCGCCCGGATATATCTCTGATTATAGAGAGCATCATATCCTTATTGCCGAATTTGAACCGATGAGTGCCGGTTTCGGATATCAGTTTGCAGCCGTCTTTGGCTATATATGGAGCCTCAAAAAGAATTCTTCCATTAAGCATAAGTTCTCTGGCCAGAGCAGATGCAGTCGTTTGCATCTCCTGATCCATAAGCTCAAGCGGTGACATAGAGAGCAGCTCTTCACGGGTGTAGCCTGAACGCCAGCAGAAGATATTGTTGACGTATACGAATTTGCCTGGAAGCCCATCCTCCTCAAGCTCATTGATAAAGATTGCGTCAAGGCTGTTTGCAAATATATCGTTAAAACTCACCGGGAGAGGTGATGAGTTTTCTTCGGCAGACAGCTGGGGCCTCTTTTTATCAGTATTGTTATAATGCATATGATCTTCCTCCTCAATGCAGATGCTATGGCTTTAGTTGTTATGAGAAAAACCTTTTCACATATACTTCTTAACATTAAAAGGAGAGTATTTCTTTCTCTCAAGAGATGTTGCCTCCACAGGCTTTTTCAAGTAAAGCGAAGGTGCTGCCGGAAGAAGAATAGATTGCACGCTCCAACAAAAGATTTTAACACGCTTGCTCTTTGTTGGTCAATGATTGCCTCTGATAGCCTTTGATTAAATTGGCATAAAGATTGTATCTCCGTTCGCCTACACACAGCATCACTTTTTTCTGTGAGCGGCGTATCTCAAAAGATGATGGTGTCTCATCGGAAGCAGGAAAAATGGGCTGGCAGGCAGAACATAGAGAAACATGCTGATAATTTCATATATGGAGGATGACTCATGGAGCTTATGCAAGCCATTAGGGAGAGACGCAGTATCAGAAAGTATAAAAAAGATCCGATTTGCGGCTGCGTTATAGGAGAAATTATAGAGGCTGCCCGGCTGGCCCCTTCATGGAATAACGGACAGTGCTGGCGCTTTATACTGGTACGTGATCCGGAAATGCTGCAGCGCGTAGCCGGAGATAATTTCGGTGCGCCCCTCTGTATAGTTGCCTGCGGGATCCCGGCAGGATCCGGTCATAATAATGGACAGGATTATTATCTGGTGGATGTGGCCATAGCTATGGAGCATCTGGTCCTGGCAGCTGCTGATAAGGGCCTTGGAACCTGCTGGGTAGCCGGGCGTGTGCTGAAAGAGAAGGTGATCAAGGAAGCTCTTGGCATACCGGAAGAAATCAGAGTGGTAGCCATGACGCCGCTGGGCTATCCCGATGAAGGCCTACCGCTCGCAGCTACTAAGAAACGGCGCTCTGTAGAAGAGATCTTTTTCAATGAAAGATGGGGGGCCTAGAAGAATTACAAGCCCTAATTGATGAGGATGTTGAGGAAGCAAACCGGCTATATCGGCCAGGTGGTGGGTTCAGATGAATCTTCCGGTATTCGGATAAGCAGATAGCCATAAGTAACGAAGGCCGGCGCGCAGCACGTAAGGAGCGCCGGCCTTCGTTACTTATGTAATCACAATGATAATTTATGGGTAAATAGAAATCGGAAACCTGAAGCAGGCACACACCAGTGTGTGTACCCGGTTGGTTATTAAGCATAATGACGTATTTGTGCTATTATTGGCTCTAGTGCATATGTATGCAAGCAACAGTATAGCGGGAGCAGAGAATATGGCTTTGTATAAAGTAGAAGGCATAGTGCTTAGACGGCGAATTCTGGGAGAATCCGATAGGATAGTTACCATATTCGGGCGTAATTATGGTAAAATAAGTGCTGTAGCTAAGGGAGCGAGAAAGCCTAAAAGCCGCCTGGGGGGCAGGACGGAGCCGTTTATATATGCCAATTACCTTTTGGCGGAAGGGCGGAACCTGGATATAATCACTCAGGCTGAGCTGATAGATGGTCTGCCTGCCGTCAGGGGGGATCTCTACCTCACGGCTATGGCTACTTATTTTATAGAATTGGTGGACAGCTTCACCGAAGCCCGGGAGGCTCATGACGATATCTTCGATCTATTATGGGCTGTATTGCGTTTGTTGGAAGGCGGAGCCGAGCCGGATTTAATGGCCAGAATATTTGAAGTGCGCCTGATGTCGCTGCTGGGCTATCGTCCCCAATTGGAGCGTTGTGCCCGCTGCAGTGCCCTGGTGGGCAGTGCCTGGCGCTTCGATGTCTCCATCGGCGGCCTGCTCTGCCGGGAGTGCCGACCTTCGGCTGCTCACCAGGTAACGGTATCGGCGGACGCGGTACGCCTGATGCGTCTGTTGTTGATCACCGATATCGGCCAATTAGTCAGGGCTGGTATCTCGGAGAAATTGTTGATCGAGATAGAGCGGGTCATGGGAGCCTTTATAGATTATCGTTCTGAAAGTAGGATCAGGAGCCGTGAATTCCTGATGCAAGTCAGGGAAGAGCGTAAGAATAAGAGAGCAGTCACTGGATAAGATGGTAAAGAGTATTTGGGAACAGATTCAAAATATGGAGGTGGGTTGAGCATGCCGATAGATCTACAGAGTGTTGATGTCATACGAGAGAGAGTGGGCGCTACTTATGATGAAGCCCTGGGGGCATTGAAGGAGACGGATGGTGATATCCTTGAAGCACTGGCCAAACTGGAAGCAAGGCGCAAGGAACGTGAGGATGTCTTTGTTTCGGCCATGGAACTCTTCGCTGATGTGGAGGAGATGGCTCGTGACTGGGAAGTAACCGGTATTAAAGTGCGCTATGGCGGCCGGCTGCTGGCTGATATCCCGGTGCATCTGGTGTCTATAGGTGCCATTGCCGCCGCGCTTCTAGCAGCCTTTATCACTCGCAGTACGGTGGAACTGGATAAACAGCGTCGCCAGCCTCTGAAAGTAGCCGAAGGCGAAAATATAGCCGAATTGGAAAGCGAATAGTAGGAGAGGGCCTGGCCCCAACAAAGATACCATTAAATGATGAGTGAAGCGAGGAATTGAGAGCGTGAATTTCCAGGATATTATTATGGCCCTGGAGCGGTACTGGGCTAATCAAGGCTGCGTTATTCAGCAACCTTATGATATTGAAATGGGGGCCGGAACAATGCATCCGGCCACCTTCCTGGGTGCATTGGGCCCTGAACCCTGGAAGGTGGCCTATGTTCAGCCTTCCAGGCGTCCCACCGATGGTCGCTATGGGGAGAACCCCAATCGGCTGCAGCATTATTATCAGTATCAGGTGCTTCTCAAACCCTCGCCAGAGAATGTGCAGAAGCTTTATCTGGATAGTCTCAGAGCTCTGGGGTTGGTACCGGAAGAGCATGATGTGCGTTTTATCCATGATGATTGGGAATCCCCTACTTTAGGCGCATGGGGTGTAGGCTGGGAGGTCTGGCTGGATGGGATGGAGATTACCCAGTTCACCTATTTTCAGCAGGTGGGAGGCATAGATCTACCCTCCATTGCAGCTGAAATAACTTACGGTCTGGAGCGAATAACCACTTATATTCAGCAAGTAGATAGCGTTTACGATATCGAATGGGCGAATGATGTTACCTATGGCGATGTACATCATCAGGGAGAGGTTCAATTTTCCGATTTCAACTTCAACCTGGCGGATATAGATACGCTGTCTTCCCTCTTTGAAGCCTATGAGCTTGAGAGCCGTAAAATTGCCGAGGCGGGGCAGGTTTTGCCGGCCTACGATTATGTGTTGAAGTGCTCGCATCTTTTTAATCTGCTGGATGCGCGTGGCGCTATCAGCGTTACTGAGCGTCCGGCCTATATCGCCCGAGTGCGTAACCTGGCCAGGACCTGTGCCGAATTGTATCTGGAAGAACGACAGAGAATGGGATATCCCCTGATGCGCTGAAGGAGCTGGAAATGCCGAATTTATTGCTTGAAATAGGAACGGAAGAGATACCTGCCGCTTATCTGAAGCCGGCTCTGGTAGAGTTTAAAGATAAGGCAGTTGTGCTTTTGGATGATAATCGCCTGGCCCATGGCCAGGTAGAAACGGCTGCTACTCCACGTCGGTTGGTGCTTTATGTCCATGATGTAGCTGAGCACCAGGCCGCTATTACCCGCGAGATAAAAGGCCCTGCCGCAAGGGTGGCCTTTAAGGAAGACGGGCAACCCGGCCCTGCTGCCGCCGGCTTTGCTCGCAGTCAGGGAGTGGATGTGGACCAGCTTGAAACACGCAATATCGAGGGGAGTGAATACGTTTTTGCTGTTATTGCCGATGCCGGCACGGATGCTGTGCCGGTGTTGGAGCAAAAGCTGCCGGAGCTTATCAGCGGGCTCTATTTCCCCAAGATGCAGCGTTGGGGAAATAGTGAGCTGCGGTTTGCACGGCCTATACGCTGGTTGATGTCTCTATTTGGAGGAAGGGTGCTCAATTTCAGACTTAACGGCTTACAATCCGGTAATACCAGCTATGGACACCGCTTTTTATCGCCGGAACCCTTTGCTCTGTCTGAAGCTGAGAAATACTGGGAGGAGATGGCGTCCAGATACGTCATTGTGCGCCAGGATGAGCGCAAGGCAGTGATTCGTAAAGGGGCTGAGCATCTGGCGGCAGAGTTTCAGGGGGAGACCGTATTAGATGCAGACCTGCTGGATGAGGTTACATTCCTAGTGGAATATCCTACACCTTTTGCCGGAGGTTTCGATCCGGAATATCTTTGTTTACCCCGAGAAGTACTGATATCCGTCATGCGCCAACATCAGAAGTTCTTTCCTGTAGCTGGTGGAGGAGATAATTTGCTTCCTCTTTTTATAGCCGTACGTAACGGCCTGGAAGAGGGCTTGGATACAGTAAGAGAGGGTAATGTCAGAGTGCTGAAGGCCCGTCTTTTTGATGCGCGGTTCTTTTATGATGAAGATCGTAAAGTAAAGCTGGAAGACCGAGTGGTTTCGTTGGAGAGGGTTACATTCCAGGAGAAGCTGGGCTCGTTACAAGCCAAGACGGAGCGTATTCGTCGCCTGACCGGAATCATTGCTGAAATTGCTGAGCTCTCCCCGGAGCATAAACTTTATGCCGATAGATCTGCTCTGCTCTGCAAGGCAGACCTGGTAACCAATATGGTCAAAGAGTTTCCGGAGCTGCAAGGCAGCATGGGTAGAGAATACGCCTTACAGGAAGGGGAACCCTTGGAGGTGGCCGTTGGTATCTATGAGCATTATCTGCCGCGTTTTGCCGGCGATTCTACGCCATCCACCATGGTGGGCGCAGCTCTGGCTCTGGCTGATCGTTTGGATACGCTGGCCGGGTTTTTTGGTATTGGCATAAAGCCCACCGGCTCCCAGGACCCATATGCTTTACGACGTAGCGGCAACGGTGTGGTCAGAATACTTTTCGATGCCGGGTTAAGAGTTCATTTACATACCTTGTTACATGAGGCTTTCCGTGGTTACGGTGAGAACCTGGGACAGCCTTCGGTAAAGTTCAGAAAAGAAGAGACGGAACTGGTACAGAGCCTCTACGAATTTTTGGGAGAGCGGTTATCAGCTATTTTATCGGAAGAGGGCTATGCCTGCGATACCATTGCCGCCATAATGGCGGTACCGTATGACGATCCGGTGGATGCTCGTGAGCGGGCTGATGCTTTGGGCTTGTGGCGTAAATCACCGGAGTTTTCGATTCTGGCTGCGGCTGTTAAGCGTGTTGATAGTATTCTCAAGGATTTTATTGGAACGGAAGTTAAGGAAGAGCTCTTTCAATCTGAGGAAGAGAAGGCCCTATGCCGTGCTTTTTCCTATGTGGAAGAGGAGATAGGACCTTTATTGATGGAAACCCCTGTTGATTATGACAGAGTTATAGGGTCCTTGCTTAGCCTTTGCAATCCGATCAATGATTTCTTCGATCATGTCATGGTTATGGTCAAAGAAGAGGATATTTGTCAAAATCGTCTCTCTCTGCTCTATCGGCTACAGCAGCTCTTCCGGGAAATAGCTGATTTTAGTAAATTGGCGATTGAGAAGTAAGGGTTGCAGGGGTCAGGACTGTTATTTTGTAATTAAGTTCAGAATGTTCTATGCGCCGGCTATGCTTCAACGCATCCCGGCACCAACTACGTGTTTGCATGAACTCTCTATCACGCCGCTGTCTATCTGGTAGCCCTTATTTCTATATTCATCATAACGCATCTCTTTTAATGTGGCTGCCCTCTTCTTTTTTCTGAACTTCAAGCCTTTCAGATTATCGATGAACTCTTCCGCCTTGCCGTCATAAAGCAGGTCCAAGTGTTCGTTTACTCACTTTATGCACTCTGCCGTGCCTTCTCCGTATAGCTCTTTCCCAATTCTCCACTCTTTCGGGTATGCTCCAATAATACCGCTCCATTCTTATCAGCCTATCTCTATCTGCTTGTCTTCCCCGATTCTCATCGCTTTCGAAGCTCACTCTCTGAAGCACTGCAAGGCCGATTTTTTTGTTGCCAAAGTTTTTTCTGCATGCTATACTCACCTCTATAAGAGACTGAACGGCGGGACGGATTAAGGGAAGGCGGTTTGAAGCCGCTGCAGCCCCCGCTACTGTAACCGGGAACGAAAGCCGCAGTAAGCCACTGTGCCTGTTGGTATGGGAAGGTGCGGTCGTAGGGTGATCCGGAAGCCAGGAGACCTATCCGTCCGGGCAAAGTACATCTCTTCGGAGGGAAGAGGATGGCTCTTTTTATTGCCCGCTCCCTTATCCTCTGCCGGTTAGATCTCAGCTATTGATTCGACGGGGAGGGATATTTCAAGATGTTATTCAAAGAGTTCAGGCTATTATTAGTAGCAGCTGCGGTTGTGCTCTTCTCTCTGCCGGCAGCAGCCGAAACAGAGATCGAAGCCGATATCGAGATGGTAATTACCGCTACCCGCATAGAGCAATCGCTCGCAGAGCTGCCGGTTACAGTCAATGTAGTCAAGGCGGAGGAAATAGCCGCTTCACAATCCAAAAATGTAGGCGAAGCCCTGAGTTTGCTGCCGGGCGTTGTGGTCAAGGCACAAGGATCATGGGGAGCACTGACTTCTGTCAGGGTCAGAGGCGCTACTTCCACTCAAGTGCTGGTCATGGTTGACGGCAGGCCGCTCAATTCCGCCCAGAGTGGAACGGTGGATCTAACCGACATACCAGTGGCCGATGTAGAGAGAATAGAATTATTGCGAGGTCCCGGCTCATCTCTATACGGTGCTTATGCTCTGGGTGGAGTTATTAACATTATCACTAAAAAAGGAGGCGGACCGGCCAGGACTGAAGTATCTTCCGCTGCCGGCAGCCTTGGTAACTCCAATTACAATCTGTCGCATACGGGTGGCGAAGGGAGGCTGGCGTATTCATTTAATGTCGAGAAGGCATCCAGCGACGGTTTTCTTCCCAACAGCGCCTACGATGCTGACAGCTATAGTGTCAGAGCCGATCTGACACTGGACAGAGATTCTTCACTGATTCTATCTCTGCAAAAGTTAAATGCGACCAAAGGTGTGTCCGGCAGTGAGAGCTGGCCCACTCCGCTGGCCACTCAATGGAACGACAACAGCTATATCTCGCTGCGTTACGATCGCAGCGATGGGAACGGAAAGAGCTTTGCCAATGTCTTTTTCCATCAGAATAATCTCCGTTATGTCGATGATGATCCGTTTTGGCCTGTAGATACCCGACATGACAACAACGCTCTGGGTTTGGCATTGCAGCGAGCTTCCGCTCTGGGTGCAACCGGGCATCTGGTCTATGGGTTGGATTGGCGCCATGATAATATAGACAGCCTCAGTTTGGGAAGTCACCGTGCCGTTACCAGAGCCGCTTACGTTCAAGGTGAGATGGCGGCTACGGACAGGCTTATGGTTATTGCCGGCGGGCGCTATGACAGCCATTCCATTTACGGTTCTCGGTTCAGCCCACGTGTAGGAGCTACATACAGGCTGGGCGGCAGTCTGATCAGAGGCTCTGCGGGACAGGGCTTCAGACCGCCGGTATTTCAGGATCTTTACTGGAATGAGCCGCCTTATATGATAGGTAATCTCAATCTGCGGCCGGAGCATTCCAACGCTTATGAACTGGGCTTGGAGAGGGAAATATTCAATACTGCCGCCAGGTTTACTCTATTCAGGCAAGATGTTAAAGATATGATACGCTGGGGCGATGACGGATCAGGGGTTTGGACGCCTGCCAATATAGATCGGGCCAGGCTGCAGGGCCTGGAGGTGGAATTAACTAGAGAGTTAGGCCCTGGTTTGAGCGGTTTTGTTAACTATACCTGGCTGGATGCCAGAAATACGCTTGACAATTCACGCCTGCTCTATAGCCCTGAGAATAGTGCTGCTGCCGGCTTACGCTTTTCTAGGGGACGTAAGTTGTCCGGACAGCTCAATGCCAGATTCATAGGAAAGCAGACCGGCAGTACCGCTGCTATGCCCGGTTACACTAAGATCGATCTACGGCTGGCACGGCAATTGGTCGGAGATCTTGATTTAGTGCTGGGAATCGATAATCTTTTTGATATTGATTACTATGAGCAGGAGGGGTACCCTATGCCGGGCAGGATGGTAAACGTTAGGGTTAAGTGGGGTTTCTAAAGAGCAGCACGGCCCCCGGGCAGAGCCGGGGGCCGTGCTTTAATCCATAAACTTATTGCTTTACGGTACATAAGGAAAGTACCGGTATCCGGCAGGGTGTAGAGCCGGCGGCAGCTCCCCATCTTACTGTTTTATCACCGTAGCGATTATTAATATCATCCATTACCTGCTGAACCGCATAGCGCTTGTTTTCCATAGAAAAGAGCGATAGCTGCTCTGTTCTGTTTATACCTGACAGAGTTACGCCTAACAGGCGCACGGGAAGATGAGGTTTCAGGTTCAAAAGGATATCACGAGCAATATTGAATATATCCAGGCTATGACTTACAGGCGTATAAAGCTTCTTTTGGCGGCTTGTGATACTGAAATCGGTATAGCGTACCATCAAGGTCAGGACGCTGCCGCAGGCAGCATCGGCTCGCAGCCGTCTACCCACCGCCTGGCTTAACTGCAGCAGATAGCCGGATAGCAGGCCGATGTCGGAGGTATCTCGGGAAAGGGTAACGGAATGGCCGAATGATTTTGCCTTTGGACTCCTCTCCAAAGGGATCACCGGGGAATAATCCAGGCCCAGCCCCATCAGGTGCAGCTTCTCTCCCAATGCCCCGAAACGACGGCGTAACAGGTAAAGGGGATATTTCCCCAATTGGCCGCAGGTTCTTATGCCCATAAGGCGGAGGACGGCGGTCGTAGAGGGGCCGATACCACAGAGTTTACCTACGGGCAGGGTTTCAAGCAGAGCTGCAGATTCTTCCGGAGTAATTATTACCAGTCCATCCGGTTTTTGCAGGTCACTGCCCAATTTAGCCAAAAGTTTGTTGCAGGCTATACCCACGGAGCATGTCAGGCCGGTTTCATACAAAACGGCCTCTTTAATACAACGGGCTGTTTTTTTTGCTTCGTGGAAAGAGGGGGCGGCGGAGGTCGTTAGATCGAGAAATGCCTCATCTATGCTTGCGACCTCCACCGTGGGGGAGAAATTCTTAAATAAAGCCATTATTTTGGCAGATGTATCTATGTATTTACGTCCGCTTCCGGTTACCAGAATCAGACCGGGGCAGATTTTTAGGGCCTGTCCCGGGGGCATACCGGTTTTAACACCGTAAGCCTTAGCCTCATAGGAAGCAGCCGATATAATAGTTCTTTTTCCAGTCCCGCACACAGCTACAGGCCGCCCTCTCAGAGAAGGATTATTTCTCTGCTCTACGGAAGCAAAGAAGGCATTCATATCGATATGAGCTATAATAGATGTTTTTTTCGCTATCAAAAAGCTCTCTCTCTTTATGGGCAAACAAATGTTCTATGATCGAATTATAGAGCCTGTTCGGGCGTATGTCAAGAGGGGCAGGGGGCAGGAGCTTAGGGATCCAAAGGTAAGCGCAGCAAATGTTTGGCTCTTTTCGTTGCTTTAGCCATTATTTCCTCTTCATCCAATTCGGTAAAGAGCCCTCCTTGCAATATTATCCTGCCGTCAATAATGACTGTATCCACATCGGCTGCTTCAGAGCTGTAGACCAGATCGGAGGTATAGTTGTTATGCGGCGTCAGATGCGGTTTGTCCAGGTTGATAAGAACGATATCCGCCAGATTGCCCGGTTTGAGGCTTCCCAGGTTTTTAATACGCAGCGCCGCAGCACCTGCTTCAGTGGCCATGGATAGGGCCTGTCCGGCGGGAATGACGGTGGGATCTTCCTCTATCGCTTTATGCAGCAAGGCTGCCAGGCGCATTTCCTCAAACATATCCAGATTATTATTGCTGGCAGCTCCATCTGTTCCCAGGGCCGTTTTTATGCCGGCTTTGAGCATGGCGGGCACCGGCGCTATGCCGCTGCCCAGCTTCATATTGCTGCCGGGGTTATGTGCCACCACTACTCCGAAGCGAGCCAGAATATCTATTTCATCCTCTACGGGGTGCACACAGTGGGCTGCCAATGTAGGTCGCTCTAATACTCCCAGTCCGGCCATCATGGCGATAGGAGTTTTTCCATATTGGTCAATGGATTCCTGTACTTCCGCCGTGGTTTCCGAGAGATGTATATGCAGGCCCACATTCAGTTCTAATGAAGCATCCACAATCTTTTCCATTATATTCGGCGGGCAGGAGTAGGGAGCATGAGGTCCGAGCATGGTGGTAATGCGGCCGTCGGCTTTGCCTTGCCACTCACGGCAAAAAGCTATACTTTCGGCCAGCAGGCGGTCTGCTTCGGGGTGCAGACCGATAATTACGTCGCAGATCGAAGCTCTTAGCCCGCTCTTCTCGATCGCCCGGGCTGTGGCCGGCGCTTGCCAGTACATATCGGCGCAGGAGGTCGTGCCGCCTCGTATCATTTCCAGAATTCCCAACATGGAACCCCAATATATATCTTCTTCCTTCAGGCGGGCTTCGGCCGGCCAGATCTTCTCGTGCAGCCAGGGCAGAAGCGGCATATCGTCGGCATATCCACGCAGTAGAGTCATAGCCAGATGAGTATGAGCATTGATCAACCCTGGTATGGCCAGCAATCCGGAGGCATCTATGACCGTATCGGCCTGTTGGTAGTGCCCGGGTAGATCATCACCGACGTGAAGTATGGTATTCTTCTCGATAACTATATATCCTCTATCAATATATTGACCGGGTAAAGGAATGATAACAGCATTATCTATTCTAATCATTCGCAGATATCCTCCGGTATGTCCACGGATTTGGTGCAGGCGCATTCCTCTATATCTATTGGAGAGGCAATCGTTTCTCTAAGAATGCCGCTCAACCGAGGCATCTGAATGGACATCATTTCGCAAACCTCTCGGTGGGTCAGGAGGGTGGCCGAGAGCCCGGCACCATAATTGGTTACTATGGCTATGGCCGCATAGCATATGCCGGCTTCTCGTGCCAGAATAATTTCGGGTACGACAGTCATACCGGTCAGATCGCCACCCAGCAGCGCATATGCTTTGATCTCTGCCGCCGTCTCAAAGCGAGGGCCCTCTACACAGACATAAGTGCCATTCGAATGTATTTTCGTTCCCATTTTTCCGGCGGAGGTGCTTATTGCCGATCTTAAGCCGGGGCAGAAGGGTTCCGTCATATCGGTATGTACCACCCTGCCCGGCTCGTCAAAAAAAGTATGATGCCGGGCTTTAGTGAAATCAATAAACTGATCAGGCAGGACGAGATCTCCCGGAGAATATTCCTTACGTATAGATCCGACTGCGGCAGAGGCTATAATGGCGTTTGCTCCCAGCTTTCTGAGTGCCGCTATATTAGCCCTATAATTTATACGATGTGGAGGTATGGTATGCTCCTGTCCGTGGCGATACATGAAGAGTATCTTTACGCCTGCCAGCATACCTCTATTTACCAGCGCTTTGCCGTAGGAGGTGAAGACCTCAATCTCTTCTCTATCCGTTATCATATTGGTCAGATCAAGGCCTGTGCCACCGATGACGGCTAATTTTATACTCATACCGCTCTCCTTGCTTAAATGCTGAGCAACCGGCCCGCGCCCCTGCCTCCTTAACTTACAAACGCACCCAGATACCCAAATAACCCGCCTCTCTTATATTTCTACCCTGTAAGGTTATAGATAAAACGGATCTTGATGTCGGGAAGAGGGTGCCAACCGGGATAGGGTACTATTAAAAAACGGACAGTCATAGCAGTTGGTGTCCTGGCAACCCACAACACAGAGGCTCTGTTTTATCGTCCAGCAGGGGATCTGTTTAAGAAAAGCCGGGCAGGTGGAGCAAAAGCGCTTATCGAGAGATGTTTCCCAGCATTTTTTCATAAAAACCTATCCTTTTTTCCTGGTATATTGTTGCAGGCTTTTGCTTGCAATTGTTCAACGATCGCTACTTGATTATAGCACTAATTCAATCGTCAGTCTGCCTGATATTAAGCCGAGGAGGTCTACTGGACCTAGAGCATGCGCCGCTGCCATAAGACCATGGTTGCAGCTATGGAAATCATTACCGAGATGCCTACAATCCAAAGGGCGGCATGAGGATGATGCTGTATAGGCAAGCGCACATTCATGCCGAAAAAGCTGTAAACCATAGTGGGCAAGGCCACGATTATGGTGACGGATGTCAAAAATCTCATGACGATATTCAGATTGTTGGATATAATAGAGGTGAAGGCATCCATCAATCCGCTGAGCAGATTGCTATATATATTGGCCATCTCTATAGCCTGTTTGTTTTCGGTTATAACATCCTCCAGCAGTTCCTCATCTTCAGGATAAAACTTCAATACCCTTGAGGCGGCTTCGGCATCCGGATCCATGCCACGCAGGCGGGGCCGCATCAGCTTTTCCATGACCACTTCATTGGAGCATAATGAGGTGGTGAAATACACCAGGCTCTTTTCCAGATCCAGCAGGCGAAAAACAGCTTCATTCTTGGTTGACTCCCGAAGTTGCCCCTCAGTCAGGTTGATTTTTCTATATATTTGCTTTAGAAAGCGTAGATAGGTGGTTGATGTCCGATAGAGTATCTGCAGGACGAAACGGCTCTTCTTAAAAGTATAAAAACTCTTATCAATGCCCTTCATAAAACCGCCTATGATAGGGTTGTCCTGCAAACAAACGGTAACTATGGCATCAGCCGTAATGATTATGCCCAGCGGTATGGTATCGAAGAAAATGGAGTTGTTCTCTTCTTTGATAAATGGAATATTTATGAGCAGCAGAACCTGATCATCTTCCGTTTCGATATGGGAACGCTCCTCTTCATCCAATGCTGATTGAATAAAGGCCGGAAGGATACCTGTATGCTTGCAGACATCCAGTATCTCTTCTTCAGAGGGATTAACCAGGTTTATCCAGCAACCCTTCTCAAAATCGTTATCCAGGATAACTAATTTATCTTCAACTGTTTTCATAACGTCTATCATGGAACTTGCCTCCCGTAAAAAATAGCCTGCTGCTTCCCTTTCTAGCGGAAAAGCGCAGGCCGCGGTTACGGAGGATGAAAACTTTGGAGATGCTTAAATATCCTGGCCGTTTACATAACCGGGCAGGCCTGAGCAATGAAAGGGAATAAAAATACATTTATGATATATACTACTACCGTCCGCTTCCATTGTTCCCCACCTGCCTTTGCTGCATTGATATCGGTTGACACTTAATATTAACGTCAATGTGGGAATGTGTCAATGAGAAATCCATCGTGCTATAATGACGGATATATAGACTGAAGGCGAAAAAGCCGAATAAGTATTCGGAGAAAATAATGCACTCTCAGGCCCCAAGGATAAGGACATTCGGATTGTTGCTGTTGCTGACGATTGCTATAATAGCCGCTCGTTTATTTCAACTGCAAATCATACAGGGGAAAAAATATGCTGCCATGGCCAAAGGTAACAGATTGCATCTGCTATTGGAAAAACCGGCAAGAGGAATCATTTTCGATCGTCATGGGCATATACTGGTATCAAATCGCATCCGGTATGATCTGGCGATTGTTCCTCGTATGACGGGGAGCAGTAAATCAATTGCAGAAGTAGCCGCTATGCTGCATATACCTCAAAAGGAAGTAGCTCTGCGTTTATCCGCCGACAGGGCTACACCGCTTGCCCCGGTTGTTATTAAAAAAGGGCTTACTGCAGAAGAAATAACCTTGGTAATGGAGCGTAAAGACCGCCTGCGCGGTATTCTGATAGAAAAAATCCCTTATCGTTTCTATGTTTATGAAGGGCTGGCTTCACATTTGTTAGGTTATGTCGGCGAAATAGATAGGGAGAAGCTGGATAAGTATCGCCATTTAGGCTATCGCATGGGGGATGTTATCGGGAAGACGGGTGTAGAGGGTGCTTTTGATACTATCCTGCATGGATTACACGGGGGTAGCCAAGTGGATTACGGCTCTGCAGGAACATCGAGCAGAGTTCTTGCCAGTATGGAGGCAGTCAGAGGCGGCAGCCTGCTGTTATCACTGGATAGGGATACTCAGGCCGTGGCGGAAGAGGCTCTGGCAGGTCGCCCCGGGGCGGTGGTGGCGGTAGATGTACGTAACGGGGAGATATTGGCTATGGCCAGCAGCCCCGGCTATGATCCCAATATCTTTGTTGACAGCCTGACCCGCAACGAGTGGCGCAATCTTTCATCCCATCCATATCATCCCTTACAGAATAGAGCCTCCCATAGCGCCTGGCCGCCGGGATCGACTTTTAAAATGATCACACTCTCGGCAGCGTTGCAGGAGAGAGCGGTTCTTGCCGGTGAATGCTTCTACTGCAGCGGTTCTTATAAGTTGCCCGGACGGCGTTTCCGCTGCTGGGACCTTAGTGGGCACGGTTCAGTAGGTTTGGTGGAAGGGATGGCTCAATCATGTGATATAGTCTTCTATGAATTAGGTCGCAGGCTGGGAGAGAGGAGCCTGCATCATTATGCCAAAGCTTTTGGCCTGGGAGAGAAGAGCGGATTGCCGTTATCAGGAGAGACTGCCGGCAAAATACCTTCGGCCGATTGGAAGGAAGAACGTTTTAAGCAGAAATGGTACGCAGGAGATACCCTTAACATGTCTATAGGGCAGGGCTTTGTTCAGGCGTCTCCGTTACAAATGGCTTTAGCTACGGCAGCAGTAGCTACCGGAAAGCTTTATAAACCGTTGCTGGTAAAGGCTGTAATCTCTCCTGGAGGCGCCATCGTCCGAAAATATGAGCCTGTACTGCGTCGGAGCTTGCCTCTTCGTCAGGATGTCCTGGCTATAGTGCGCAGAGGCATGCTGGCCGCTATTAAGGATCCCAAAGGAACAGGGAAATTGGCTGCCGTTGAGGGTGTTGAAGTGGCCGGTAAGACAGGTACGGCTGAGGATCCTCCCAGGCGTCCACATGCCTGGTTTGTCGGCTATGCCCCTTATGCGGCTCCCAGGGTAGCCGTCTGTGTTTTTCTGGAACAGGGAGGACATGGGGGAGCGACAGCGGCACCCATTGCCCGCAGGGTTCTGGAAAAGGCTTTGTTTACCATCGGTACCCCTCTTTCACCTTGAAGCGCCGTTGTTTAAGAAACCTTACCAGCAAGATTCCGGTAATGAAGCCTCCAATATGTGCGAAGAAGGCTATGGGGGCGGCAAGGCTTCCGGTGATCGACAGTAATCCAGAGAAGAGTTGTAATAAGAACCATAGGCCGATAACTATATAGGTAGGAAGATAGAAGGGTAAAAAGATGAAGGGCAGTATGACGGTTATTACTCTAGCCCTGGGGAATAGAACTATATATGCTCCCAATACTCCGGCGATGGCTCCACTGGCTCCAATGCTTGGTATTTCTGACCCTGGAAATACCACTGTCTGTGTCAGAGCGGCCACTGTTCCGGCTGCCAGATAAAACAAGAGAAAGTGCCAATGTCCCTCTGCATCCTCAACGTTATTTCCGAAAATCCATAGAAAGAGCATGTTGCCTGCTATATGTTCAAAACCGCCGTGTAAAAACATGGAGGAGAAAATTGTAAAATAAGCCAGCCACACCGGATGAAGGGGTGAAGCGGATGGATGAAGCAGATAATAGGGTGTTAAGCCAAACCTTTGTACCAGATGTTGCAATCCAGCGGCAGAGAGTGACAGCTCATAAAAGAAGATCAGGAAGTTAACGATTATAAGTGCGGCGACAACCGATGGAAAGCTTTGGGAAGGGTTCTCGTCTTTTAAGGGTAACAGCATCTCTTCTGCCTCCTTGCAGCTCGCCTTCAGTCTCTCTCCACGCCCAAACCTTTTGCCCTAAGCCAAATTCCCGGCATAAAACGAGCGATGAGCGTTTGGTGCCGGGCAGCGGGAATGAGTGGCGAGTCTCTATTACCGGCTGCTAGAAGTATGCCGATTGACTTTACCCGTATATTGTGATGCAATATATTAAATGAATAACAATAAAAAACTGTTGCTGAAGCAGATGCAGACTAAAATCTATAGGCTGGAGCGGGAACTGAGGGAACTGAATAAGCTTTATATCGGCATGTTGATGCAATATGACAGGACTACGGCTTTCAAGGATAAAAGAGAGAACCTTGAGCACAGGATAAGAGATCTCAAGTCCCGTCTCGACAGGATCAAGGGGTAAGGGAATTGACCTTCAATAGTCCGACTTACGGAAGGATGAGTTTTGAAGAGATGTTTAAACGTCTCATCACATTCATCGAGCAAGCGCCTGAAAAGAAGCACAATATAATAGTAGGCACGGATTCCGCCCCCGGCGGGGTGATAAACTATATCACGGCCATAGTGGTACATCGTGTGGGGCAGGGGGGGTGTTACTTTTATTCCCGTATAAGAGAGCGTAAGCAAAGAGGTCTGAACCAGCGTATTTTTTACGAGGTTGCACTTAGCCTGGAAATGGCCAGTAAAATCAGCGAAAAGTTATCCGAGAACGGCTGGGCTGACCTCCCTTTGGAGATACATCTGGATGTCGGCAATAAGGGGGAGACCCGCAAGATAATTCAGGAAGTAGTCGGTATGGTTACCGGCAGCGGTTATAAGGTCAAAACCAAACCCGACTCCTATGGTGCCAGCAAAGTGGCCGATCGGTATTCTCACAGCATGTCTTCCTGATTTGTAAATATGCTTAGACACTAAACAACTCGTCCCCGATTCCAAATAATCGCACCCAGGTGCCTAATTATGTACCTCACAAAAATCTCGTGGGATCTTGTCTTTTCTGATATAACGGGTATATGTCTCCGGGCATTTACCCGTAGTCGGCTTGCCGGTAAGGCGGCAAAAGCGTACCTCTTGCCAGATGGTTACTCCTGCGGTTCTTGCGCCGGTAGTATCGGTATTCCGGGGTTGTGCAGTACGAGGCTCCTCAGTCTGTCCTGAAGGCTTTTGTTCTCTGGGAGAATCAGTTTTTCGCTCTGCAGGCTCTCTTCCGCTCTCACCATGTACGTTGCATATTCCGGACGGAACTTTGCCTGAAGCAAATGTTTTAGTTATTACTTCCGGGCAATCCGGTGAGGGAGGCAAGCCGCTGCTCGGGCAGACCTGTATAGTAATAGAGCCGTCCTTACTCGTTTGTTCTCCGGCCGTTTTTTCTTGAACCCCATTCTTATTCAGCTCTTTATCTTCAAGCGGTTGCATAGATTCGGCAGGCCCTTTTAAAGCAGCTTCCAGTGCCAGGAATCTTTTCATGGCAGGACGCATAAAGGCTGACCATATTCTGGCCGGAAGGGCTCCTCCAGTTACTCCATGGGCCATGGGCCTGTTATTGTCATTACCCATCCAGACTGCCGTTACCAGCTTATCGGTAAAACCTACAAACCAGGCATCCTTATAACTACTGGTGGTACCGGTCTTACCGGAAGCAGGATAGCCTATAGCGGCACCTCGTCCGGTTCCGCGTGTAATGACCCCTCTCATCATATCCACCATGGTATTTGCTGTTTCCTGTCTGAGAATACGTTCTGTTCTAGGCTTATACTCCTCCAGGACGTTACCCCAGCGATCAGTGATACGTAGAATGGGGGTCGGTTGACATTTTATGCCTTCATTGGCTAGAACACCGTAGGCTGTGGCCATTTCCAGTGGTATGACCCCATGTGTCAGACCGCCCAGAGCACAGGCAAGATGGCTGTCGTATACCGGGCTGACGGTACTGATCCCCATGCGTTTGACGTAATCCAGGACGTTCAAGATACCTAATTTATCCATAAGCTTCACAGCCGGAACATTGATGGACCTCTCCAGGGCCGAACGCAAAGTTATTGTGCCGCGAAAACGCCCATCATAGTTACGGGGGCTGTATATGCCGGATCCGGAGCCATAGCTGACGGGAGAATCTACAATAGTATCGGTAGGCTTCATACCACTATCGATGGCAGCAGTATAAATGAAGGGTTTAAAGGCCGAACCGGGCTGGCGCTTGGCCTGCGTAGCCCGGTTGAACTGGCTCTTCTTGAAGCTGTATCCACCGACCATGGCTTTTATCTGTCCTGTTTTGACATCCAACGCTACCAGTGCGGCCTGGCTTATCCGAAGATTTTTCCCCTCTTTCAATCCCTGGCTGACAGCTTTTTCCGCCGCTTCCTGCATATCGAGATCAAGAGAGGTTTCTATGCGCAG
>JAQUEL010000019.1 GCA_028685295.1 bacterium | reverse complement strand
ACAAGAGAGAATTTCAGAGCTGCGCCCACACCGGCAGCGGTTATGATTTTGCCGTCAACCGTTACACTTTGTCCGGTATATCGTACATCGGCAGGGAAATACTCCTCCATACCGGGATAACAGGTGACCTGCCTGCCCTTCAGCAACTCCATGGAAGCCAGAATTACAGCAGGAGCGGCACAGATGGCTGCAATAAGTCCGTTTTTAGCCGCCGTTTCCATCAGAATTGACTTTACTACAGCAGAAGCGGCCAGATTAGCTGCACCCGGCATTCCCCCGGGCAATATTACGGCATCAGCTCTGCCGGCAAAATCAGCCAGCAGTACATCGGCCTGTACTGTGACACCTCGCGCACCAGTTACAGATAATTTATCAAGCCCTGCCACTATAACCTCCACATCGGCTCGTCGTAGAATATCTATCGGTGTAACGGCCTCTATCTCCTCAAAACCATCTGCCAGAATTATCAAAGCTCTGTGCCGAGGATTGGGCCCTGAATTCATTGTTCGCAATTTCGACACCTCATTTTCAATCCTGAAGCAGTCAATTCGGCCTTGATCTCAGCAATGGAATATTCACCATAGTGCACAATGGATGCCACCAGGGCGGCATCGGCCTTTCCCTCGTCCAGGGCCTGGCGCAAATGCTCTATGGTACCAGCGCCACCGGAAGCTATTACCGGAATGGAGACCGCCTGCGCCACCGCCGCCGTCAGGGGAATATCATAACCCGCCCTGGTGCCGTCGCAATCCATGCTGGTAAGCAGAAGCTCGCCCGCTCCCAATTCTTCCACCTTTTTAGCCCAGTCCACAATATCCAGACCGGTTGGCGTCCGTCCTCCATGCACATAGACCTCCCACCCGCCGTCAGGCCTGGCTTTGGCATCTATAGCCACAACCACACACTGGCGGCCAAACTGCTCCGCACTCTGCGTAATCAGCTCAGGCGTGGCCACGGCCGAGGTGTTGAGGCTGATCTTGTCGGCCCCAACATTCAATACCTGCCGTATATCATCTACTGTGCGTAATCCGCCGCCGACAGTGAAAGGTATGGATACCTGTTCCGCTGCAAGCCGCACCATATCCAGCATAATATTCCTGGCATCGGAAGAGGCTGCAATATCCAGAAAGACCAGTTCATCGGCACCCTCTCTGTCATAGAAAGCGGCCAATTCCACCGGATCACCGGCATCTCTCAGATTAACAAAATTAGTTCCTTTGACTACCCTGCCGGCATGAACATCCAGACAGGGAATTATTCTCTTGCCTAATGTTTGCATCTTATCTTCATCCCTCCGAATCGGGGCAACCCTCTAGGCTACCTGACCGGCAGCTATAGCTTCCGGCAGCTTTATGGTTCCGTTATACAGAGCACGCCCAATGATGGCTCCCTCTATTCCTTTACTTTCCAGCCGGACTAAATTTTCGATATCCTGTAAATTGCTCACGCCACCGGATGCAATAACCGGCAAACCGCAGCTTTGAGCCAGATCAGCTGTGGCTGCTACGTTAGGCCCGGACATAGCTCCATCACGGCTGATATCCGTATATATTATCCGTCGGGCACCTAAAGCAGCCATCCTTTCAGCCAGATTCACCGCAGATATTGTAGATTGCTCCAGCCACCCTTTGATAGCTACCTGCCCGTTTCGGGCGTCTATGCCCAGAATAAGCGCCTCTCTAAAATAACCCAGCAACTCTGCCGCCAGACCTTCATTCAGAGCTGCAGTGCCGATGATGACCCGCTCCACTCCCAGGTCCAGCACCCGCTTAATATCATCAGCAGTTCTCAAGCCGCCACCCAGTTGCAAAGGCACATTTACGGCGGAAGCTATTCGTGCTACAGCATCCAGATTGACGGGCTTGCCTTCTCTGGCCCCATTCAGGTCTACCAGATGGATACGTTCGGCACCCTCTGCTTCCCAGCGGCGGGCCATTTCAGCCGGGTCCTCTCCATAAACAGTCTTCTGTTCATAATCCCCCTGCATCAGGCGCACGCAGCAGCCGTCCAACATATCTATAGCGGGAATGATAATCATCTATAACATCCCCTTGGTAGATGGTATATCGCTGTTTCTGGGATCCGGCTCTATCGCCTGTCTCAAGGCGCGTCCAAAACCCTTGAAGGCAGCCTCTATTATATGATGTGCGTTACGACCGTCCAGCTGCTTCAGATGTATGGTAGCAGCGGCATTATTGGCCAGCCCCTGAAAGAATTCCTGAACCAGTTCGGTATCGAAGTTTCCCACCCTGCGCCTTCGTATATTCAGATTGTAGGCCAGATACGGGCGGCCGCTGAGATCGATAGCGGCCATTACCAGGGCCTCATCCATGGGCAAGAGGCAGGAGCCGTAACGCCTGATACCCCTCTTATCGCCAAGAGCTTCAGCTATAGCCTGTCCGATACAGATGCCTGTATCCTCGGTAAGATGATGAAAATCCACCTGCGTGTCGCCTGTAGCCCTTACCTCCATATCTATAAGGCTGTGCCTGGACATCAAAGCCAGCATATGGTCCAGAAAGCCCACTGTGGTCGAAATATCGTATTTCCCCTCTCCATCAAGCTTTATCCCGACGGTTATATCCGTCTCTCCGGTCTTGCGTTTTACCTCAGCTGTTTTAGGCACTATCACGTACCTCCTTCATCATGGCTAAAAAAGCGTTGACATCATCGGCTATCAGGTCGGCCCCCTCGGAACGGAAGAACTCTTTGTTGCCGTCACCAGAGGGACCGGTAAGAACAGCACAGAACAGACAGTTGCTCCTTCCACCGGCACGATAATGCAAAACCGTACGCAGGTCGTCATAAGTATCGCCCACATATACGGCTCGCTTAGCTCCCAGGCGCTCCATCATGGTACTGATTACCATCGGGTCCGGTTTTTTGCCGTCTTCGGCAGTCATTATGCTGCTCTCCGGGAAGAGCCTCTCTGCATTCAACAATCCCAGGCCGACCTTCATTTCACCCTTGGTACGTCCTGTAATTATGCCCAGACGACAGCCTGTGCCGGCCGGCAAATCATTATTCAGCAATGGACGTTCCGTCCGTATCAAACCGGAACTGCTTATATATCTGGCATAACCGCCGTAAATCTCTTCACAGAGGTCAGCACCGGCATACGTTTCCTGAAAGATTCGCGTTATCTCTTCTCTGTGCCAGGACAGCATCACTTTATCTGCCGCTGCCTTTGGAAGCCCCTCCAGAACCAAGGCTACCGCAGCATCCAATCCTTCCAGAGGAGAATTCCTTATGGCCGTGGTGTAATCCTGCAATAGAGGCTTGGAAGAGAGCAGCTTATCACGATCCCGGCTGCCTGCCAGCACCTCTTTATAAAGAAAGAAGAGCACCACGGCACAGGTTAGATCCCAATCATCGTTGAAACCTCCCGCTTTTTTGAATAGCTCTGTATCTTCGACTTTCAGCAGGTTGCCGTCACTCCATCCTAAAACATGTTCCAGATAGAATCTGACCACACTTATTATAGTCATGCGAAAAGAGCCGCTGACATCTATGAGCACTCCGTCTACGTCGAACAGCAGCGTATCCACACCCGCTGCAGAAACACCCCGGCGCCCTTCCACCCCGATAAACATCTTCATAAAACCATTGCTCATCCCGGCTTCTTCCTTGCTAACTTATCCATTCTAATTTTGACAGCAGCGGCATGGCCTTCAAGCCCTTCCACAGTCGCCAGTAAATTTATACTGTCGGCAACACTTGCCAGTTCCTCACGGCTATAAGATATCAAGCTCGATCGCTTGATAAACTCCCATGCGGATAATGGAGAGGAGAACCTGGCTGTACTGCTGGTAGGCAAAACATGATTGGGTCCGGCCAGATAATCTCCGACCGATTCCGGTGAATAGTCGCCGAGAAAAAGAGCTCCGGCAGCGGTTATTCCCGGAAGAAGAGCCTGAGGATCGTCCGTCAGAACAATCAGATGCTCCGGCGCCGCCATATTGACCAGTTCCAATGCTTTATCCATATCCGGAGCCAACAGAATCAGCCCCCCGTTCTTCAATGAAGCCTCGGCAATATCCCTGCGGGGCAATTCCGTTAATTGCCGGCTCAATTCGGCTTTCACCGCCGAAGCCATTCCCGGATCCGTGGTTACCAGTATGGCCCTGGCGCGGGGATCATGCTCAGCCTGGGCCAGCATATCGGCTGCCGCAAAGGATGGATCGGTTGTTTTATCAGCCAGAACGAGAACTTCACTCGGCCCGGCCAGCATATCTATATCCACATATCCAAAAACCGCTCTTTTAGCCAATGTAACGTAGATATTGCCGGGGCCGACAATCTTGTCCACCCTGCTTACGCTTTCAGTTCCAAAAGCCATGGCGGCTATAGCCTGCGCTCCACCCAGTTTATAAAAAGCATGAGCACCAGCTTCAGCTGCCGCCACCAGCACATGAGGATCTATGCTGCCGTCAGAACGTGTGGGAGAAGAGAGATAAACCCTCTCCACTCCTGCAACTACAGCCGGCACAACCGTCATCAGAACGGATGACGGATAGCGAGCCGTACCTCCCGGAGCATAGCAACCGACACTGGTCAGCGGGCGCCATATCTCTCCCAGCATGGAACCCTTCTCTGTAAACTTGAACCAGGAATTCTGTAATTGTCTGCGACTGAAATCGGCTATATTGTCCCGGGCAAGGGCCAGTGCATCGAGGAATTCTCTGCTTACCAGCTCATACGCCGCAGCAAACTCCTCCTCGCTGACTTTCAGATCGGTAAGCTTAACCCCGTCGAAGCGTGCCGTGAACTCCCGCAGGGAGGCATCACCATGCCGGCGCACTTCATCCAGTATACTCGCTACAGCTTTCTCTTCATCACAAACGGAATCAAAAACGGTGCGGACAAGAAGCTGCTCGAGTTCCTTATGCCCAAGCCCGGAACTATCGACAACTCTCATTAACGCACCTCCGCAAGAACCGAAAATTTGCGGTTTTATCTTATCATGGAGAAGGCCAAAGTGTCAAAGCAACGGCTCTTTTCCTATGTTTGGACAGAACGATTATGGGTAAATATTTCTACAAAGCAACAATACGATTTTGGAGTAAGCATGAGCGTTACCGAAATGGATAACGTCATAACCTTTATCTTTCCAAGCAATACGTGTTATATCAGTACCATGCGAATATTGCTCGGAGATCTGGCCGAGAAAGAGAATTTCTCCTACCAGGATATCGAAGACATGAAAGTTGCGGTGTCGGAAGCCTGCTCTAATGCCATCCTGCACGGTTATAGCCTCACCAAATCCTTTATTACCATAGATTTCGAACTTTTACAGGATAGAATGATTATAAAGGTCACCGATCACGGACGCGGCCTGACAGCCAAAAGAAAACCGCTGACCGATAAGGGAGAACCGACGGAAAAGGGCTTGGGGCTAGGTATATACCTCATGCAGACTCTCATGGATAAGGTGGAATATTCCTCTCCGGAAGATCATGGTACTGTTGTTAAACTTACCAAAAGGAAATAGCGGTTTAATCCGGTTTAATCCGGATTCACCAGCATCTCTAATGCTGAAGCACATCGGCGGCTAACCGGTAAACGCGTCTTTTGCATATCAAGCATGATTACATCGTAAACGCGATCCCCCATAGGGACTATCTCCTTTATTTTTCTACCGTTAACCAAGCAACTACGGCTGATACGAATAAACCCCAGGGCCTTCCAGCTCTCTTCCAGCTCCTGAATGGAGGATTGCACCACGTGCCTCTCTCCCTTATCCGTATAAGCAAAAACCGTACGATCCTTTGATTGAAAATAGAGCATATCGGAGGGATTAAAAAGCTGCACCCTATCCTTAAGCTTTAAAGAAATTCTATCATTAAAATAGCCGCCGCCTTTAGCGGGCTGTTCCGTATCAGCGAGGGAATTTTCTCTGCCTCCCTCCTTAAGTATCTGTCTTTCCGAAACAACCTTCTTCAGCCACTCAACCGCTTTGCGCAATCGCTCCTCATCATAAGGTTTCAGAATATAATCTACCGAGTGCAGCTCAAAAGCGGATACTGCAAATTCATCATAGGCAGTGGCAAAAACTATAGCAGGTGCTTCGCCCTTTTCAGAGAGCATACGCGCCACTGCCAAACCATCCAGGTCCGGCATCTTTACATCAAGAAATAAAGCTTCCGGCTTCAGCTTCTGCACCATATCTATAGCCTCAAAACCAGAGCCGGCCCGTCCTATGATATCAATGCCGCCGATGTCGTCAAGATAACATGCCAGAAGATCCAAAGATCTCAAATCATCATCAACTATTACTGTTCTTATCATTACCGATCAGCATATACTCCTTCGTCATCTCCGTCTTTAAAGGCAACCTTATAGTGAACTTACTTCCCTTATCGATTCCGCTTTCAAGATCGATGCTTCCATGGTGTTCGCTGATTATCTTATGCGCCAGCGATAATCCCAAACCGGTGCCATCCTTCTTTGTAGTGAAGAACGGATTGAATATCTTATCTCTGAGATCTATGGGAATACCTTCACCGCTGTCGGCAACAGCAATATACAGCCATCCATTATCGGTTCCGGCAGAAATTCTTATCTCTCCGCCGTTAGCAGTAGCCTCTATAGCATTTAGGATCACGTTAAGCAATGCACGCTGCAAGCGAACGGCATCAACGTTAACTTCCGGCAATTCGTTATAATCTTTCGACAACTGTATGCCTTTCTCCTTTATTCTAGGTTCAGAAAGCCTGATTGTTTCGGAAAGCACAGACTGCATATCCGCCATTGCCATCCTGCGGCTACTATCACGAGCAAACTCAAGAAAGCTGGTCGTCAATTCGCTAAGGTGAATAGCTTCATCCTGCACAATACTCAGGTACGGACTGATCTCTCCATTCATTTTCATGGATATGGCGGCATAACCGTTAATAAGATTGAGTGAGTTGCGTATCTCGTGTGATAATCCTGCCGTCATTTCACCTATGGACGCCAGCTTCTCGCGCCGCAGAGCCAGACGTTCCATCTCTTTTATCTCAGTTATATCGTTAAATACCAGAATAACTGCGCCGGCCTGCTCACTTTGGGGATTCATAAGCGAGCTGTGAACGGTAACTATTTTATTGGTCCCCGGCAGCTCAATCTCCTGTCCGAGGCAGGGTCTTCCCTGCTGCGCATTGGCGATAATATCATTGAACACCGATAAAACTTTAAACCTTTCAATATGCGTTCCCTGCGCCCGGCGAATTGCGATACCGGTTATCACGCTGGCGGCATTGTTAAAGGTAATGATCGATCCGCCCGGATTTACTACCATCACCCCGCTGGTCATGCCGGCCAGGATATTCTCATTATAGCGCTTGATGGAAATTATCTCCGTATAAAAATCCTCCAGCTTACCGGACATCTCATTGAAAGTGCCTGCCAGCTCCGCAATCTCATCCTCTCCCTGCACCTGTACACGCTCCTCAAAGCGCCCCGTGCCCAGAACCTTGATACTGGACACCAGTGCCAGAAGAGGCTTGGTAATACTCCGGGCCTGGCCCATGCCTGTCATATAAGTCAACAGAATGCTAAGCACCAGCGTCCATATTGCCAGACGCCGTATCCTATAGGCTGCAGCATAGGCTTCTGTCATATTCTGCTGCACCGCCACGGTCCATCCCAGGCTGGGTATATAAGCATAGGCGCTAAGGGTAGCTACACCGGACTCATCAAGAGCTTCATAGGCTCCCTTACCCTTGCCAGCAACACTAGCGGCCTCAAAACCGTGCATATGGATACGCTTCAACACCCGCCTGGTATCGCGATGAGCTATCAGGCAGCCATACTTGTCCGTCACCAGGGCCCGGCCGGTATGGCCAAGCTTGATGCTATCGATAAGATCCCACATATCGCACAAGGTTACTTCCGCCAGAAGCAAACCGGCATTATTTCCTAATCGGGTTATGGGAACAGCTATCGTCACACACGGGACCTGGTAACTGTTCATATATACGCTGGACATAGCCTCCCTGCCCTTTAACGCCTCTTCGATCATCTCGGCATTCTGAGGACTGACTGTTGACTCATCCAGATTACTGATCGCCAAAGCCTTACCGCTTACATCATAAAGCGTCAGGTCATTGAAAGCAGTAAAATGTATGGAGAGATTACGCAGCAGAAGCTGCTGCCGCCACGGATCCATTGGAGATGCGGCTATAACCCCGGCGCATCCTCTCAACATGGATTTGGCCGATTCAACATAACTCTCGATATGCCTGGCCGCCCTTGCAGCCACCTGTATATTGCCGTACGTAACTGTCTGCTTAACAGTGCGCTGTCCCGTCCAGGTCACCATAAGGCCTGAAATCAATATAGGAACACTGGTCAAGCAGAGCATGATTATAAGCAGACGCCGGTGCAGACTATGTTTTCGGCTGGTAATAAGATCCGTCATACCTATAAGGCCGGCCAGCCTAAGACCCGTATCCACAATCAATCGTCTGCCCTGCTGAAGATACTGCCTTTTTTCGGACAACTCGCCTTCAGGTAATTCATGCATCAGTAACAGCTCCAGTCCCGATATTTTTGCTATAGCCGCCTATTTCACACTGCAACCTGCCACAGATAGAAGCCCCCTCCGGCTATAGATTATTGTTGTTTTGTTTGATACTGCTTAGGGATATACCATTCCTCTATATTCCAGAGCATACCCTGATCGCAGGGAGATACTCCTTTGAAATACCGGTTGATACCCACCAGTTCGTTTAGATGGAAGAGGAATGCTACCGGTAAATCATCGGCCAGCAAACGATGCAAGGCTCTATAAGCCTTGCAGCAATCTTCTTCGCTTTTTGCCCGGCGCCCAGCCATAATCAGCTTATCTGCCTGCAAATTATTGTAGGAACTGAAATTCAAGCCATCGTTTGTTTTCGAAGAATGGAAGGTCCTATATATTACACTAGGGTCAGGAACAGTAATGGCCTCAATAAACAGAATATCGAAGTTGCGTGGCATCATATAATTATTGATCAGAACTGAGACCTCAAGACAAACTATATTAAGCTTGATTCCAACCTCAGCAAGTTGTTGCTGTATTAGCAGCGCGGATTTATCCTTGATATCATTCCCCTTATCGTAAAGAAGAGTAATTGCCAATTCTCTGCCATTTTTATCCAGTATACCGTTGCCATCGGCATCGCTCCAGCCCAGGCTGCGCAGAATCCGGACAGCCTGGCCGGGATTGCAGACGGGCTCCCCTACATGGGGGTCATTGGCCCAGGATACGGGAGAGTACGGCCCCCGGCAGACTGCCCCCTGCCCCAGCAGTGCCTTGTCGACAATCACCTTGCGATCGATACACATGGAGATAGCCTGTCTTAGACGCAGATCCTGAAAGAGGGGGCGCCTCATATTGAATACCAGCGAGTAATAATAAGGACGATTATAGCTATAGGTTCTCAGATGGGGATTACGCTTGACCCGGTTGAAATCCTCCGCCGTCAGGCCGTAATCCATCCAGTCTATATCTCCGGCCTCCAGTCCAGACCAGAGAGTGGTTAGATCCTGGTAACGTTTAAAAATTATCTTATCGATATGCGGCCGGCCGCGAAAGTACCGATCATTAGCCGCCAGCACCGCGCTCTTGCCCGGGGTAAATGCCTCCAGGCGATAACGCCCGGTGCCGACAGGACAAGTGGTAAATATGGGATCATCAAACTTGCGGCCGGCACAGAGATGAGCCGGCAAAACACCGTAGCGCATAGCGTAAATAAAGGGAGCAAAGGAGGACTTGAGCTTGAATACCACCTTATACGGCCCCTTGCCCGCTATCGAATAAACTTCGCCCAGATCTGCCGCCCACACTGAAGCATTTTTAGGATCAAGGATGCTCCTGTAAGTAAAAACAACATCCGCGCTGGTCAATTCCCGGCCGTCATGGAAGAGCACACCCGGCCTTAAAAGAAACGTCCAGGTGCGCCCATCGGAAGAGACGGACCAGGAGGAGGCCAGGCAGGGTTGGGGGCGGTTATCCCTGTCCAGTCTCACCAGGCCGTCGTAGATAATATCATTGATCCAGCTGCTGACACTCCAGCAAGTTATCACGGGGTTGAAGGGCTCGAAATCGCTGCTGGTGCCTATCACCAGCTGACCGCCGTCAGGCGCCGCATTTTGCGGTGCTTGACGGTTGAATAATCCTGTAGCGGCTATTCCAGCCACTACAATAAGAGTAAGAAGATAATTCCGGTACTTCAAATCGGGCCTCCTGCAAGCTACTCCTCCAGTGCCATTATTTTAACATATTCGCGGCCCACTTTGTTAAAAAACCCTTTCTCACAGGCTACTCCCCGGTAATCTCCCCTTTTGACAAAGGCGGCATAGCGGCAGCCTCCGCCGCAAACCGGCATAAAGTTACACTGCCGGCACTCCCAGAACAATCTGATATTAAGGGCCTCCAGATGACGGCCGTCAAAGCCACCCGTCCGGATATGTCCCACGCAGAACTCATCCCGGCCGGCAAAGGCCTCGCACTTATACATGGCGCCGTCGGCATTGATAACCACCGAGGCCTCCCGCAGCGCATGGCAGGGCCCTATAGCCAGATCGACTATGGTATTAATACCCCTTTTACGTGCTTCCCTATGCATCCGAGGAAAGTGTTCTATCGCTTTGCTCTCAGAGCAGGTCCGCCCATAGCAGCTGCCCTTTCGTGAAGAGCGCAGATATATGGTGTCGAGTATGGGCTTGAACCTCATCTGCTCTATCTTATCGCTGAGACCTTCAGCCTGAAGACGGTCCATCAGCCGAATGATGCTCTCCTGATTATCGTTGGCCAGGTTGACGGTGAGCACCAAATTTACCAGATCGGCTATTGCCGATATCTTGCTTATAATAGTTTCGAAGGTGCCGTCGCCATCGCGGAAGGGACGATGCTCGTTATGGCAACGGGCGTCGCCGTCAAGCGTCACTCGGACCTCATGCAGCCCCAGCTCCCGCCACGCCTCTATCTTCTCCCGCTGTAGCAGTGTGCCATTGGTTATCAGGGTGGCGCTGAAGTCTATACCCCTCAAGCTCGTTTCTTCATGAAGACGAGTAAGGGTCAGCTCTAATAGATGGGGCACCAGCAGAGCCTCTCCGCCCATAATAATTATCTCCAGCAACCGTGAGCCGGCCTCATCCACCGTCTTCACCAGCCAATCCACTGCCCTGCGGCAGGTATCCTCATCCATATGGCTGCTGATATCGGAGCCCTCCTGCACACAGTAGATGCAAGCCAGATTACAGGCGCCGGTCAGAATGAAGGTGGCATCATAAGTGCTCTTATCGCTGACAAAGGTATTGTACTGCTCATCATATAAGGCCAGCTCATCGGTCTCCCTGGGAACCACCATACCTATGCTGCAGAGTTGATCGGCCGTCTCCCGCTCCTCCGGCTGAACTTCATCGCCGCAGGTCCATTCATACATGCGGTCTCTCAGCTCACGCCCCACTACGGCTACCGAGCCGCGCAAGGTATTATAAATCATAACTGAGCCGCTGCGGTCGGGATGACCTTCATAATAATTGAAAAGGGATGATTTCATTGGTGATAACCTACCTCCGCTCCAGATAAAGTGAGGATCAGGCGCAAGACGCATCATTTTAATCATCTAAGAATTACGCAACCCAAAGGACCGGGCTTACCGACACGAATAACCGTCAATTTCATTTTATCACCTCCTTCTTGCCTTTTATTACTTTAATCAACAAAAAATATCTCAGCCTTGTTTCTGGGGTTCATCTTTACGCTTGTATATGCGCCTGATCCTCGAGCTGTAAAGCTCCCCAAGCTGAGGGTTGATGTTAACCGTTCCGGGGTCTCCCCTTTCATCCAGGATAAAATAGTTCTCTTTATTACCGTCAAAGGGATAAAGCCTGGAAAGAGGGTTGCGACGAATATCCACAATATCGTTCTGCCTGTTTCTGACCGATATTATCTCATAGCAGGTATCAGGGTTTACCCAGATGGGAAGATCACGATTCATATAAAGATCGGTAGTACAATTATCCCCACGGCCACTCCTGATTTTTATACTGCCGTAAGACTCCAGTAATACGGATGGAAAATAGTATTCATCCATTATTCCTATACGCTGCACCATACGCAGCAACCAGTGGGTAATATCAAGCGGGTAAGAGCAACGGCTCTTGACTTCGATAAATTCCCTGTCCAGGTCTACCCAGCGTCCATGCTCCTTGCGTGGCCCGGAGCCATCTATGCCTATCGTCACAATCTGTAATGGGAAAATCTCCTTCTCTATCTGTCTTACTCTGTCTTCCATACCGTGCCACCACCTGCCTGATAATATATCGTCATACTGGTCGCCTGTATTACACAGAAGCTATATTTGACTTTGAGACGGCTAAATCCTATAGCAAATACAAAAGTGGCCGGTTTTGGGGTACAAACGGCCGGAATTCAGGTACCAGCGGCCGGTTTTGAGGTACGAGCGGCCAAATCCGCATGACAGGCGGGTTTCAGAATGTGGATAATCTGTGAATTAGCATTGATAAAAAAATTATCCACATTTCCATACCCGTAGACTTGCATGGTAAGCGTTAATGTTAATTAATGTGCCTGTGGATAACTTTTTACGGACCGTTTGCGTTTGGGGTCAGGAGTTTACATTTAACATTTACACGATATCCTGAATTCTTTAAGGCCTCAGCAGATGATGTTTTGATGCGCCGAAGCCGACCGGCGCAAAGAATGTTTAGATCAGAAGAATTTTCGGATGGCGCTGTAATCTATATCAGTTTTATATTATCTATCAAACGAGTATTACCCAGCCGCGCTGCGGCCAGCATAACGGCGCCGGGACATAATTCATGCAACGGCTGAAGGCTCTCGCTATCGACGATCTCCAGATATTCCAGTTGCAAAGCAGGTTGAGAGGCTATTATTTCCAGCGCATGACAGCGTATTGCATGAATATCGCCTTCACCGGAGGTTGCCGCTTCTGCCGCCGCTCTCAATGCTTTATAAAGCCATGGGGCTACGGAGCGTTCTTCCGGAGAAAGATATTTATTGCGGGAGCTCATGGCCAGCCCGTCGGCTTCACGCACGGTGGGCACGGGCATAATCTTCAGCGGCAGATTGAGGTCTTGAACAAACCGTCGTACCACCTGTAACTGCTGGTAATCTTTCTCCCCAAAATAAGCCTGGTCAGGATCGGTCATATTGAACAATTTAAGCACAATTGTAGCTACGCCTCTGAAATGGCCGGGACGGAACGCACCGCATAGGCAATCCGTCAGGCTTCCTCCCACCTCCACCCAGGTATTGAATCCGGAAGGATAGATTTCTGCTGCTACAGGCGCAAAGACCAGATCGGCACCGGCTTCTGCGGCAACCTGAAGATCTCTCTCCAGAGTTCTGGGATAGAGGTCTAAATCCTCGTTGGGACCGAACTGAGCAGGATTGATAAAGATGCTGACAACGGTAAAGCAGCTATCCTCGGCTGCCTGCGCTATAAGAGCGGCATGCCCGCGATGCAGAGCGCCCATGGTAGGCACCAGCCCTATTTTACGCCCGTCCTGCCGGGCCGCTTTCACGGCCCGGCGCAAATCAGCAATCCTGTCTATGCACTGCATCCTGCCCGCTCCTTTTCCAGTTGCCGGCTAAGCACTCTCATGGCACAGAAATCGCCGCACATGGAGCATACTTCAGGATCCTTTCCAGCACGGCGATTATGGTACTCACGAGCCCGCGCCGGATCTATGGCCAATTCCATCTGCGCCTCCCAATCCAACGCCTTGCGCGCCTGAGCCATACGACGGTCCCATTCCCGGGCGCCGGGCACACCCTTGACTATATCGGCTGCATGGCCGGCAATGCGTGCAGCCATAATTCCCTGGCGCACATCATCGGCCTCGGGCAGCCCCAGATGCTCAGCCGGCGTCACGTAGCAAAGAAAATCGGCTCCAGCCCTGGCGGCCAATGCACCGCCGATAGCCGAGGTTATATGATCATATCCAGGCGCCACATCTGTTACCAGGGGACCCAGAACATAGAACGGCGCACCATGACAGAGCCTCTTTTGCAACAGCATGTTGGCCTCTATCTGATCCAACGGCACATGACCGGGACCTTCTATCATCACCTGTACGCCTGCTTCCCTGGCCCTATCGGTCAGTTCACCCAGAATCAACAGCTCCTGTATCTGCGCTCTATCGGTAGCATCGGCCAGACAGCCGGGCCGCAACCCATCACCCAGACTGAGAGTAACATCGTACCTGGCAGCTATTTCCAGCAGGCGGTCAAAATGGCGATAAAGAGGATTCTCTTCTTTATTCTTAAGCATCCAGCAGACCAGGAAGGAGCCGCCACGGCTGACGACATCTGTAATACGGCCCTCACGTTGCAGCCGCATGATAACCTCCATAGTGATACCGCTGTGCACCGTCATGAAGTCCACGCCCTCTGCAGCTTGCCTTTCGATAACATCGAAGGTGAGCTCAGGATCTATATCGGCTACCGTATCTCCGGCAGCTACAGTCTCCACAGCCGCCTGGTAGATGGGCACGGTCCCCAGCGGCACAGGGCATGCCTCCAATATAGCCTGCCGGATACCGGCGATATCTCCACCGGTACTCAGATCCATAACGGCATCGACCCCGGCATCCAGAGCTACTCTCAGCTTTTCCAATTCATCTTCCAGCCGAGGATAATCAATAGATGTTCCTATGTTGGCGTTTACCTTGGTCTTCAGACCTTTACCTATGGCCCGGGGCTGCAGGGAAACATGGTTTTCATTGGCAGGAAGAGCGATAGTGCCTTCAGCCAATCCTTGCCTGATAATTTCGGCATCCACACCTTCGCGGGCGGCGGCGGCTTCCATCTGTGGCGATATTCTGCCCTGGCGGGCTATCCGCATTTGAGTCATTTCACAATTCCCCCTGTAGGACTACTGGCGCTGGCTTGTTCCAGTTTGGGAATACGTCCGGCTTTGAAAGCCATCCGGCCGGCTCTGACTCCGAGCTTCATGGCCTCAGCCATCAGCGGAGGGTTCTCCGCCCTGGCAATGGCGGTGTTGATAAGAACAGCCGAAGCTCCCAGTTCCATGGCCATTGCCGCATCGGATGGTACACCCAGGCCGGCATCCACCACCACCGGCACTCCGGCCCTCTCTATTATCAGGGATATGCGCGCCGGATCACTGAAACCGCGTCCTGATCCAATATACGAGGCCAACGGCATAACAGTAGCCGCACCGGCATCCTCCAGCTTAGCGGCTATTATCGGGTCGTCGGTAGTATAAGGCAGAACGGTGAAGCCCTCCTTTACCAAAATTCTGGCGGCCTCAAGCGTACCGACCACATCCGGCAACAGCGTAGCCGGATCAGGTATGACTTCCAGCTTTATCAGGTCGGATAATCCGGCAGCCCTGGCCAGCCTGGCCAGGCGTATAGCTTCTTCAGCCGTGGCGGCGCCAGCGGTATTGGGTAACAAGGTATATCGACTAAGGTCAATATGCTCTAGTAATGATTCCCCTGGCTCATCCAGATTCATTCGGCGCACAGCCACAGTTACTATCTCTGCCTCTGCCGCCTCCAGGGATTGTTTCATCAGATCCATGGTGGCATATTTGCCGGTCCCAACCATAAGCCTGTTAGTAAATTCCCTTCCGGCAATTATCAATTTATCGCTCATAATAAACTCCTTTCTATCCTCCACCCACAAGTTGTACCAATTCCAGAGTGTCGCCTTCCTTCAGCTCTCTGGAGATATGCTCATCCCAGGAACTACGGTTGATAATCTCACGGTTATATTCCACCACCACCCGGCGCGGGTCTACCTTTAACAGTTCCATCAGACCGCCCAGCGTAGTTCCTGTCGGTACCTCTTTATCCTGACCATTGACGATTACGCGCATACGCTCACCTCCCTGTTATGCCGGTGCTCTTTTAAGTCATCGACCGTTTCCAGGCTTACCATGCAAACCCTCAAAAAAGGATATCTCTTTCACCCTGCTCTATCCTGGCCAATCTATCCTTCACTTGCTTTCGCATATGCTTATCATTTATATCGTTCAGGGCTTTATGAATTATTTCTTCACCCTGCTCCTTAAGCTGGCCGTTTTCCGCCTGCAAATATTCCTTGAAAGTCAACAGTGCATTAGGCAAACACAGCTTCTCAAGCTCTCCCCTGCCGGCTATATGATAAAATCCGGCTCCGGTACGCTCCTTACGGTAACAGGCCGTGCAAAAACTGGGTATATAGCCTTTGTTGCAAACAGCCTTCAGTACTTTCTTCAGGCTGCGGTTATCATATACCTTAAATTGATCCACCGCTGCAATCTCTCTGTCCTTATCAAGATAACCTCCCGGCGATGTGCTGGAGCCTGCACTGATTTGCGAGACACCGGCGGCAAGCAATTCATCACGCATTCCAGGCGCTTCTCTGGTAGTAAGGACAATCCCTGCATAAGGGAGGGCCAGACGCAGAACGGCTACTACCAGCTGGAACTGTTCATCATCAACCGGATAAGGCGCCCGCTGCAGAATTGCGCCGGCGGCCGGGCGTAAACGGGGCACGGAAACAGTATGCGCTCCGACACCAAAGGTCTCTCTTAAATGAGCACTATGCTGCAACAGAGCCAATATCTCAAATTTATGATCGTAAAGGCCGAAGAGAACTCCCATGCCTACGTCGCCGATACCTGCCGCCATGGCTCTATCCATAGCGGTAACGCGCCAATTATAATCAGCTTTGCGTCCACTGGGATGCATAGCAGCATAGGTTTTACGGTGGTAAGTCTCTTGAAATACCTGAAAAACCCCTATGCCGGCTTCCTGCAAAGTCCTGAAGTCATCCACGGACAATGGAGCGGCATTTACATGCAGACGGCGAATATCGGCTCCGGCATAGATAGCCTGTGCCGTTTCGGCTATACAGGCGGCTGAAGAGAGACGAGGATGCTCACCGCACACCAGCAGCAAACGCCTGTGCCCCCTTGCCGCCAGCGCCCGAGCTTCATCAACAGCCTCTTGTGGGGTCAGATTACGTCGAACCGCTTCCTCATTGTCCTGACGAAAACTGCAATACAGGCAATTGTTGATGCATTCGTTATGGAGATAAAGCGGAGCAAAGATCACCACACGATCGCCGTAAACCTTACGCTTGATACGCCCTGCCGCCTCCATGATCTGCAACCGGTCCTCTCCGGTAGCCATAAGAAGATCGGCAGTATCAACCAACCCCAATCCGGACAACGTTTCGGCTCTTTCCAGGATATCACGAAGGCGCGTATTCTGAGGAGGACGAGCTTCCTGCAGGACCTCTGTTATACGGCGCTCATCAATAAATGACGTATTCATAACGGACTACCTCTATCAATAGCTATATTACCGGGTTTAACAGCCTCGATCCATGCATCTTTTATTTTACCAGCCGCTGCCTGCGGATCGTCGGCTTGAAACAAAGCACTCATAAAGGCTGCACCAACTGCTCCGGCGGCAGCCACCTCCGGCAGGCGTTCTGACGATATGCCCCCCAGAGCCAAAAGCGGCAGAGAGGAGCGCATACATACCCTGGCTAATTCAGGTAGTCCCAGCCCCCCGGCACCGGGTTTGCACAGCGTGGGATAAACCGGGCTGATAGTAGCATAATCGGCCTCAGAATTATGCAACAGCTCCTCGCAAGCATGTGCCGAAAAGCCTATCAGAAAATCTCTTCCCGCCAAACGTCTCACTTCCGATGGCGATAGAGCGTCGCCGCCCAGATGCACACCATCGGCACCAACTGCTAAAGACACATCTGCCCTGCCGTTGATCAGCAATAATGCTCCATAACGTCTGCAAATCGGCAAAACCTGACGCGCCAGCCGAAAGAGATCAGCCGTAGTCAGCAGCTTTTCCCGGAGCTGGAGAGTATCCATGCCTCCGGCCAGTACTGCTTCTATGCATTCCAGAAGATCCTTACCGTAAAGAGAACCGTCCGTTATAGCCATAAGACGTGGCAGACGCTTGATCTTCGATCCATTATTGGCGGGCTTACATATACACTTGGGCAATTTTTTCACATCCACAGTATACAGCAGGAACATCGGTAACAAATTAGTACAACAAAAAGGCCGCTACCAGAAAAGGATGCGGGCCTCAAAAAAGAGATTGCCCAAGGTGCATTCCCTACGCCGGCATTAACCGGATCAGGTCCAAAGGGTGATTGCTCTCAGCCCAAGGGCTCCCCCAGCATCCTTAGAGTTTATGTTCCGTTCAAAACAGCCTTATTATACTGCAACGGGATAGGGTTATCAAGGCGAGTGCAAAAAACCTCATACAAAGATCGCAATCGTTAATATACAGGCATGGTAAACCGGAAAGTACTCCCTTTATCAACATGGCTCTCCGCCCAGATCTCACCGCCGTGAGCTTCTATCAGTTTTCGGGTGATATAAAGCCCTAATCCCAATCCTTCCGTCCTGGTAGCTGCCCTTGTCCTGTAAAAGCGATCAAAGATATAAGGCATCTCCTCTTCTGTTATACCCAATCCACTGTCGATAACGGATATCTGCACTTTTTCCGGATATGTTTCAGCCTCAATAACCACCTTATCGCCGGAATACTTCAAAGCGTTGTTGAGCAAATTGCTCATTATCCTCTCCAGACGAGAGGAATCGGCCATTATTTGGGGTAGGCTTTTCGGTAAAGAAAGCTCTATCCTGGAAATATCTATCGCACCCGAAAATTGCTCCAGCAGATCCCGAATAAACTGCTGTATATCAACCGGACCGAAGTCGAGAGCCATACATCCGGCGCTCATACGGGCGGCATCAACAAGGTCCTGTATCATCACGTTCATGCGTCTGGCCGAATTTATAACAGCTGAAGCGCTGATTAACATATTTGATGTATCGACACTTTTCAGCTCCTCCTGCAGAGTTCGTTTCATAAGCTGCGCATGCCCCTGTATCAAACTTAAAGGGTTACGAAGATCATGAGAAACGGCATTAAGCAGGTCCTCCTGCTGCTGTTGCAGATCATGAAGTGCGGTAATATCGGTAAAGGTAGTTATCGATCCTATAATACCTCTGTCAGCCAGGCAAAGCGGAGCAGCACTGACGGAGACCCAGATATTGCTGGTTTCAGGCAAACCAAAGACCATTACCATATTACATACCGTCTCTCCTCGCAAAGCACGCCATGCAGGCAGTTCATCAATCTCAAGCTGCCTGCCGGAGGCATCATAGGCATTGGACATGATAGTTCTCCCATGAAGTTCCTCTAAAGGAAGATCAGGGTAACCGAACATTCGCCTGGCCGCACAATTCATCCGGATTATCCGGCCATCGATATTATATATTATCAGACCATCGGCTATAGAAGAAAGAGCTATATCCAGCTCCGCCGCCCAGCGCTCCACCTGCTCCAGAAGCTGCCGGCGCTCTTCCTCCACCTGCCTGAATTCCGTTATATCGTTAAAGGCCATTACTGCCTCAATGATCTTGCCCTTTTCATCAAATATAGGAGCGGCATTAGTATATAAATTGATATAATAGCCATCGGGATGCTCGATAACAATCTCCGCATTTCTGACATCTTCACCACACATAAGGGCACGGTTGATGGGAAGCTCCTCAAAGAGATAACGGTCACCTCCTGGTTTCAAGATATTTATTTCTTCCCAACACTTTGATAAAGAGGCATCCTTTTTAGGCTTCAGGCCGTATTTTTCCTCGCTTCGCCGGTTAACATAAGTGATCAGGCCCTCCGAGGCTTCTGCGATGATCACTCCTGACGGTATATTTTCCAAAATTGCCTCTAAACGATTCTGCTGATGAATTAACGTTCTCCTTGCCTGCACCTGATCTTTTTCCCGAGGACCATCTTTAACCGTCTTTCTCTCTCCGGCCTGGCGGAAAATATATATCGCTCCCGCTATTTTGCCATTTCCATCATCTATGGGATTAGCGCTGCCGTGTAAGCAGATCTCTTTCATATCAGGCAGAAAAAAACTAAACAGCTCATCCATAACCACCTTGCCTTGCAATGCCCTGCCTAGCGGTGTCTCTGCAAAAAGCATTTTGTATCCATCCGGATGACTGAGTCCGAGCAGTTCCACTTGTTGCTTAAGAGGTAAAGTTAATGATAATTTATGCCGAATAAGCTTATGCCCTGTACTATTAATAAACACAGGGCAACTAAAGCAATCCACGATAATTATGCCTTCAGCACTTGAAGACATAGCTGTCTTCAACATTAAAAGATGCTCTATTTTGTTATTCTGCATCAAGCCCCTCCTTACATATAGTATTTATTATAGCTTAATACATCGAACAACGTAAACCCAAGACCGTATAATATGTCCGCAAGTAATGTTTTAACTGTTTTTCAATCGAAATTTCTTGTCTGCCTGTGGTATGATATCAATATCACATCTCGAAACAGGAGAGACATAATGAATATCGAATTAATTGCTTATACTCAAGGTAATCCATTGCTGGAAAAATATAAGGATATCAAGCCTGCAGAGCTATGCGCAATTGCAGCTGCACAATGCTACCAAAGCGCACCTAAAGCGGCTACAGTAAGCGGCTGCATACGACGCGGTCATGAGAGCGTTATAGAGCATGCCAATTTTACTTTTCTAGTGGAAGGAATCTCCCGCGCCTGCCTGGCACAATGGACCAGGCATCGCCTTATGTCCTATAGCGTTAAAAGCCAAAGATACTGCAGAGAGAATGAAATCAATGTAGTACGGCCGGATACGGTGGACGAAGGTGATCCCCTATGGGAGGAAGCGATAGAAAAAGCCTGGGATACTTATAACAGGCTGATACAACAAGGCGTTCCCAAACAAGACGCCAGATATCTACTGCCAAATGCCTGTTGTACCACTATGGTGGTAACGATGAATGCACGGTCTTTACGCAATTTTCTGAAGCTGAGAATGGATAACCATGCACAATGGGAGATACGTAAAGCAGCTGAGATAATATACGATATCGTCATGGAAATAGCTCCTGCGTTGTTTGAGGATCTAAAAACTTCGTAATAAGCTTGCCAGGGCATGATTAAAATAACAGCAAGATATAGAACCTGGAGGATTTATGCACTCATCGAAGCCGAAAACATGCCCGCCGAGACAGGGACGTGATTTGACAACCGGCAGCATACCACGCCATCTTGTCGCCTTTACCCTCCCGATGCTGGCCGGCAGTGCTTTGCAAACAGCCTATAGCTTTGTCAACGCCATCTGGGTAGGTCAATTTCTAGGGAAAGCCGACCTGGCCGCCATTACGGTAAGCTTTCCCATCGTCTTTGTCCTGATGGCACTGGCAGGCGGGCTCACTCTGGCTACAAATATACTGGTATCGCAATATTGCGGCGCAAAAAACTATCTGCAGATGCGTAAAGTGGTGCAAAGCTCCGTATTATTGGTCGGCAGCTTGAGCGTACTTCTCTTTGTTATTGGAGAGATATTCACCCCGCATATTCTTGAGGCTATGGATACTCCAGCTGAAGTACTATCTCTGGCTATACCTTACATGCGTATATTCCTTATCTCTCTACCCTTTGCCTTTAGCGTATTCCTGGTTGCTTCCATGCTGCGCGGCATAGGAGATTCTACCACACCCCTCTATTTTCAGGCTGCATCCGTTATCCTATCCGCTATACTCGATCCGCTGCTGATGTTCGGATTGCTGGGATTGCCATGCCTGGGATTGAACGGCACCGCCTGGTCATCTGTGATTACCCAGGCCGGAGCAGCAGTAGCAATTTATATTTACCTGCAGCGAAAGGACAGCCCGGTAGCACCCGATTGGCGCCGGCTAAGCCTGGATTTGGAAACCACCTGGCACACGATTAAAATTGGGATACCTTCTGCTATTCAACAATCATTGGTATCTATGGGCATGATCTTTGTCATTAGCATGGTAAACCGTTTTGGAGCCAATGCTACGGCGGCTTTCGGAGCTGCCTCTCGTATCGATCAGTTGGCCTTCATGCCGGCGCAAACATTCGGCATGGCTATTTCTACCCTGTCCGGGCAAAATATCGGGGCACAAAAGCTGTCACGCGTATCGCAGATATTCCGCTGGGGCGCCTTTCTCAGCACAGCCATAACATTGATCCCCTCTGCGCTGGCGCTTTCGGTTCCGCATTTGCTGCTACGCATCTTTACCAACGATACGGCAGTTATAGATACCGGCGTGCAGTATCTGCGCATAGTAGGATTTGCTTACGTCTTCTTTGCCATATCCTTTGCCAGCAACGGTGTCATCAACGGGGCCGGGCATACATTCATGACTACCATATTCTCCCTGATAAGCCTGTGGATCTTCCGGGTACCGCTGGCATACTATCTGTCACAGCGTTTGCGAAGCGTACAGGGTATCTGGTATGCTATGGCCATCAGCTTTGCAGTCTCCATGCTGGTCAGCATTATCTATTATGCATCAGGGCGTTGGAAAATAAGAAGCGTCATTATCAAACAACTGCCGCCGGCCGGCCCGGTAGGCGTTATCGGCGATGAGGCGAAAGAAGTATAGAACAGAGGCATACTTTGAAAAAGCAAGGGTTCACATTAATCGAATTGCTGGTAGTTATAACCATTATCAGCATAATGATGGCCATACTTCTGCCTACCCTGATGGGCGCACGCGAAAGTGCCCGCCGCACCGTCTGCATGAATAACCTGCGGCAGATAGCCATGGCTAACGCCATGTATGTGGAAAAGCACGGCGGTAACTGGATATTCGCCCAAAGTTGGGCGGAGCACGGACCGGGCGATGATAAGTTTCCCTTCAGAGCACTATCCGGCAACGTAAAAATCTTTGCTTGTCCCTCTACCGGCGCTCCTGAATTCAGCACCGATTATTTTTACAATGCTAATTTAAGCGGCCTCAACAGCTCGCAATTCACTGTCGCCGCCTCGGCCGTTATCGCCTTCGGCGATTTTGGTAAATCCAGCCAACCGCATACCGGCAATCTAGCCTGCTCGACAGGAGATATCGGGAATGTTCGAATTCATAGAGGCGGCATTCTCTATGTTTATGCGGATTCTCATATCAAGTGGTCTAAAAACGGGCTCCAGCAGACAGATACCGATGTCTGGCTCCCTGTGTCTCCTTGATTGAAGAGTTGGCGTCCATTGGGTGCCATTCTTAGAGCTGTGCCAGATATGAAAAAGCCTGGCTAGGGGTCCATCCGATTATCGTTTCAGCCTAGCCCATAACTTCAGGCCTTTTAAGGTCTGCCAATAGTTTTATACTTTTACCATAAGTCCCTCGCCGTTAGCCAAGGCCGCAGCCTGCTTTACCAGATCATCTCAGCCTTGACAGCTCAGGATACGATGCTAAAGTAGTGCTAGAGAGCCGGAAATAACAAACGATAAGCAGGCTGTCATCGGATATCACCCTCGGCATAAAAAGCCACCTTGTTTTTGCCCTTCTGCTGTACTGAATATGGGGTATACCGAGGGTAGTCTGAACGGAGGAGTGCAGAGTATGAAGATTGCAAAGAGCACGGTTATCATCACTGGAGCAGGAAGCGGAATAGGCCGCGCCCTGGCTCTGGAATTTGCCCGCAACGGAGCCAACGTTGTCTGCTGTGGGCGCAGAAAGGCGTTGCTGGATGAAACAGCCGCTCTAATCGGTCAGGAGGGCGGTGTTGGGCTTGCCGCGCCTGCGGATATCACCGACAGGGAGCAGGTCAGGCACCTTGTAGATACCGCTGTTGCCTCCTTCGGCACGGTGGATATTCTCTTCAACAATGCCGGCAGCTTTCGGTCTATCGCCGCTCTTCATGAAACGGATCCGGAGGCTTGGTGGCAAGATGTAACCGTCAACCTCTACGGGGCTATGCTGGCAACCAGGGAAGTGCTGCCGCACATGCTACGACGCAATCAAGGCATAATTATAAGCATGGACGGAGGGCGGCCTGCCGGGGGTACGGGGTACGCCTGCGGCAAGGCTGCTCTCATGGAGATGACGCGCCTGCTGGCCAGAGAGTTGAAGATGCTGGAGAGTTCGGTAATGGTCTTTTCCGCCGGCCCCGGGCTTGTCCACACAGAGATGACGGAGCTGCAGGCAAATACGGAGGCCGGCCGAAAATGGATTCCTTCCACCAAAGAAAGCATTGAAGCGGGCAAAACACGCCGCCCGGAGGATATAGCAATGGCTACTATGCAGCTGATTCGCCATGCTCGCCCGGAATGGAGCGGCAAAGGTTATTCATCCGATACGGATTTTTCGCGATTCTAGCCAAAGCATCAATAAAAGAAGGGGCCGGGCCCGGCCCCTTAAACCCTTTAAACGAAGGTCAAAGTGTTTTTTGCAACTTTATCCCTTTCTATTTTGTACTAAACACCGCAGAAAAACAAATACACTTATCTCTGCTGCAACCGATATAAGGGCGATTGCGATTCCATAAGGGTGCGAGAGGAGAAAGTTCTGGCACAAGTGAAGGAGTTATTCAATCACTTGCGGATACCTGATAAAGTTCTTGCCAGCTTAACGGCCCAGATCAAAGAATCCTATGAATATGATCAGAAATATTACCAGTCTAAAATAGAACTGGTAAAGAAAGATTACGACCGCATGGAAAAAAGAAAAAGGGCTATGTATGAGGATAAACTCGACGGGCGTATTACTGCCGAGGAATACGACGAAAAGGTCGCTGAGTATAAGAGCAAGCAGGCTGAATTAAATCACCAGCTGCAGTCGTACGCCCAAACGGATAAGAGCTTTATTGCAACCGTAGAGGCCGTATTAAATCTGGTATCTTAGGCGAATAAGCTCTTTGAAAGTTTGAAAGTCAATGAGAAAAGACAGCTTATCAATTTCCTACTTTCGAACTTGCTTCTGAAAGGCGACAAGCTGCATTATACCTTAAAAAAACCGTTCGATGTGATAGCCGAATGTGGCAAAAGTGAAGATTGGCGTCCCCGGGGTGACTCGAACACCCGCTCCTGGCTCCGGAGGCCAGTGCTCTATCCTCTGAGCTACGGGGACACATTGTGAATGGCTGTACCGATATTATTTTACATGAATAAGTTGAT
>JAQUEL010000096.1 GCA_028685295.1 bacterium | reverse complement strand
TGCTGTATCTTCTATGCCTTTCCTGGAACCATGTATTGTTTCCTTTACTGCAAGACCTAAATCTATCAATCGCTTATAAGCGATTTTCATCATATACATTCCTTAACGAAAAATCCATTTATCTTATATATTATCAGCCATATATTACAAAACATCCATCACTATCTTCTGCCCCGGCACATAATATCCCTTCCCGTCAGCTCCGATGACCTTAAAGGATAGTGTATGCCGGCCCTTGCCCGCTACTTCTGAGGAAAATATCGCCACAAAACCGGAGCAAGCATAATTCTCATCGCCAAGCGCTTGCGTCACATCTTCTCTATATCGTCCGTATAATGCAGGTACATCAATACGATCATCAATTGTCACATAAACCCCACCGGCATATCTGCGCATCTTTTCATCTATAGCCCAGCCGGTTATCTGTATATCTTCGATATCTTCATCAACGATAAACACCTTCTTATCGATATCGGTAACGGAGAGATCATTAAAAGTATTTGCGTAGAATAAGCTGGTAGAGCCATTACATATTTCAGGCAATTCAGCAAAGGGTTCATTAAATACGTTGAGACGGTACCGCTCCAGAATAGGAGCCCTGCCTGTAACAGTTCCTGGTATTGAACAGCATGCCGCAAGCATACTATCGCTTTGGTAGCGATAATTCTTGATACAATAGGAGAACAAGTCATTGTTTACAGCTTCTGCCGCAACAATTTTAAGCGTAGTATTATACCCTATAGCCATACTCAATATAATATATAGAAGAAAAAGGCTGTAAGCAAAAGCGCTGAAGCGCTTCCTCTCTCTTACAAATGAAAAGAGAGCGATATACAATCCGGCTATGCCTATATACGTTATGGTAATATAACGCGAAGACAGAGATTGTTCAGGGCCAAAGCCCGATCTGCCTACGGCCATAACCAGTGATGAGATTAGAGAAAAGAGAATCAGCGGTAATACGATTCGCGCCTTTGATGCTGAGTAAGCTTTAAAGTAATACGGTATCAGAAAGAGATAACCTAACAATAATACCACACCAACAGGAAAAACAAATGTCCCTATAGCCAGAGGAACGCCTACAGAACCCAGAACATAATTGATAAAATCAAGGGGATTTTGCAGAATAGCCAGCAAACTGGGATGTTGCATCGGCTTGACATAGCCACGAAAATATATCAGGCAAACAGCAACACCGATAAGTCCCCAGATTAACGCTGCTTTATAATAGAATCTCTTTTTCTCTGCCTCAGCGGACCTGCCTTCCAGCAGTAACTGCAACAGGCAGACAGGCCAGGCCAGCATACCGTTGGCAAAGGAGAAGGTTGTTCCTATGGAGGAAACAACAGCCAGCAAAAAACGTTTCCAGGAGCCGCTAAGCGTATCTATTAAATATACCGCCGCCAGAAAGAAGAACGTCAGCATGAATATCTGAATTTGCCAGCCCCAAAGAATATTGCCACTCTGTTTTAAGCTGAAAACAAGGAGACTGATAGGTATAAAGGCCCAGAGTGCAGCTTCGCTCGTTCCCAACGCCCGCCTGCAGATGAGAAAGAGCAGATATCCCGTCAGGCACATGACAAACAAACTGAAATACATCTCTGCCACGTTATTGTAATGGGTCAGCAGAGCCAGAACAGCCATTACGGCACGAGGGAATATCAGGCGGTGTTCATTATGCTGAGCAAAGAAATCACTGAAGTGCAGCTGTCCGGTAAACATCTTCTCCAAAAAGGGAACAAAATCCCATTGATCGCCAAAGGCTACATTGACTCCAAAATATTTTATAAAGAAGAAAACCGTCACAGCGGGAAATACGGCTAAGAGAAAGATGATGAGCTTTCTGGCACGTAGAGAGAGCAATGTATCCAACGCAGATGCTCCATCAAGCCATCGTACATCCTGCAAGCCTGCAGAAACAGATTCGCGCTCTTTTGCTTCGGCCACCAATAATATCCGCCTCCCCCTGACAAATTATACCATTATGTATCAGGCATACCAATGACAAGTGAAAGCTATCCTGAGGCACTGAATATAGAACAATCGACATCCTTGCCTGCAAGCGTCGCTCCCTCAGCCAGAGGGGCCAGCTTGACAAATTCAGCCGCTCCTGCCTGAGTCATGGCGGCAACCGTTTTATCTGCATCAAAGGTCAGAGCTATGACCGTGCCCCCTCCACCGGCTCCGGCCAATTTTGCCGCCGGAGCGCCGGCACTCATGGCTGCGCTTATCAGGCGGGAAACCTCCGGCCCTGACGGACTTAACCGGTCTTGCAGCTCATGATTCTCTTTCATGAGCTCTGCCAGATGCTCCCAATTCTCTTCCAGCAAGGCTTTCTTCCCCTCACGCGCTATAGCTGTAATCCTGTTATATGCACTCATTACGGCCAGATCACCCTCCATCCAGCGCTCACGCAGAGGACGATGCACATCTCCGGAGACATGGCTGACGCCGGTGTGGGCAATAACAAAGGGCAACCGTCCAACCCTTTCACCCAGAGGCTCAACCGTACCGTAATCCTCCTCATCCCATTCACGGTAATGCTCCTTGCCGCGAAAATCCAGATAGTTCAACCCGCCAAAGGTGGTCATATAGGCATCCTGATAACCGCACTGCATCTTCATGTGATTAAGTTCCACTGATCTGTTTATCTCTGCAAACATGTAATTATTGATTTCGATATTCAGATAGGCCATTACAGCTCTGAGAAGGGCCGATAACACGGCTGTAGAGCCGGCCAGTCCCGCCTGCTTCGGGATATCGGTGGCGATAGTTATATGCAGCTTTCTATCGTAAAGGTTGAAAAAGCGCAGCACTGATTTGGCAATATCAAAGACATCGCCTCTGTTGCGGTAATCGTCCGGTATATGCAATGCACACTGCAGGCCTTCATTCTCAATAACCGTCTTTTCAGCTTCGGACAACGTAACTGTGGCCCGACGATCTATGGCACAGGAAATCAGGGTTCCTCCATATCCATCCGTCGGGTTGCCTATTATACCCGCTCTCCCCGGAGCACTGGCACATATCATCGCCAGGTAGTCTCCTTGCCCAGATTGCGATTGATATACTGCCGCAGGCTATATCCGTACTTCTCATCTCTGAGGGCAAAATCTAAAAAAGCCTTGTAGTAACTCTCCATATTGCCTATATCATAGCGACGCTGGCCATTGGTCATTCTGACAGCATACCCGCACTTGCCTTGCTTAAGAAGGATACGTATTGCATTGGTAAGCTGTATCTCGCCCCGGCTGTCCGGCAGCGTGCTTTGCAACGCATCATAGATAGAGGGATCAAAGATATATCTGGCGGCAATGGCCAGATTGCTGGGAGCCATACCCACAGGCGGCTTCTCTACCAGATCGGTGATAGGATTAACACCGTCACCATCTTCGGGACCTATAGAGACTATGCCGTATTTACGGACATCTTCCGGCTCCACTTCCTCCACGGCAATAACAAAAGAGCACTCTCTTTCCAGAAACACCTCTGTCATACGCTCCAGCAAAGCGGCCGGGCGCTCCTCATAAATAACGGAATCACCTAAGGCCACATAGAAGGGCTCACCAGCCGTAAAATCCCTGCCGTAGCTTATGGCATCACCCAGGCCGGCAGGATAGCGCTGTCTGGTATAAAAGAAGGTCTGTCCCAGCGCCTCAAAATCGATCTCATCCAGCAGATCACCGTAATTGCCCATCTTGAGCATGCGGTTCAGTTCCACATCAGTATCGAAGTGATCCTCTATGGCCCTCTTTTTCTGGCCGGTTACAAAGAGAATATCCCTGGTAGCCGCTCTGGCCAGTTCCTCCACTATATACTGAATACAGGGTTTACCACCCAGTGGAAGCATCTCTTTAGGTTGGGATTTTGTGATAGGCAGCAGCCTTGTGCCCAGACCGGCTGCCGGAATAACGGCTTTTGTTATCATTTACCAGCCCTACACAGTTCTCTGAACAAATTCATTTCTTTCATTCCTTCTTCACCGGATAGTTCATTATCGATGTTCTATGCTTAGCGCTTACCTTCCTATTACTATAAACTATAAACATTTGCTCCTATTTGTCAATTTATCCGCTCAAGCTCTTGCTTTCCGAATTGCAAGCAATTCTACATGGGCACCATCTCATGTCCGGCATCTTTCAATGTACGCTCCTGACGCGCCAGCTCCAGATCCGCTTCCACCATCTCTTTTACAAGCTGGGTAAAGCTGGTCCTGGGCCGCCAGTTAAGCTGCTCATAAGTTTGCGCCGCATCCCCCTGCAAATAATCCACCTCTGCCGGCCGGAAAAAACGCGGATCAACCTCAACGTAATCGTTATAATCCAGTTTCAGCAAGGCAAACGCCTGCTCGGCAAACTCACGCACCGTATGCGATTCACCGGTAGATACCAGATAATCGCCCGGAGCATCCTGTTGCAACATCAGCTGCATGGCTTCTACGTAATCCCTGGCATGGCCCCAATCACGCCTGGCCTCCAGGTTGCCCAGATAAAGCTTATCCTGCAAGCCCATCTTAATACGCCCGGCAGCACGAGTGATCTTCCGGGTAACGAAGGTTTCCCCCCTTCTGGGTGATTCATGATTGAAAAGAACGCCGTTGGCGGCATAAAGCCCGTATGCCTCGCGATGGTTCACAGTCTGCCAGAAAGCATAAGCCTTGGCCACAGCATAAGGGCTGCGTGGATGAAACGGCGTCGCCAGAGATTGCGGCGGCCTGGCAGATCCAAACATTTCCGAACTTCCGGCCTGATAGAAACGAACCTCATGGCCGGTGCGTTCCTGATAATCCCTGATAGCTTCCAGTAGGCGCAGTGCACCCAGACCGGCAACATCAGCCGTATATTCCGCCTGTTCAAATGATATCCGGACATGCGATTGCGCCCCGAGATTATATATTTCATCCGGCTCAACCTTCTCCAATATACGTCGCAATCCGGTGGAATCGCTCAAATCTCCATAATGCAACTCTATCTTGTCTACCTGCTCATGCAAGTCTTTATGGAGATGATCTATACGCGCTGTATTCAGGAGTGATACACGCCTGATGATACCATGAACTTCATAGCCCTTATCCAGTAACAGCTCAGCCAAGTATGAACCATCCTGACCTGTAATACCAGTTATCAATGCTTTTTTCATGCGCAACCTCCGATGATTTTCATATAAATGCATCATAGCCGTTTTTGTTTTTTATGGCAACTGCGGCAGAAACAGGATGCAATAATCCTGCCCAATTATTATGCCTCAATCTTGCTTTTGGATATACCGGATAGGCTAATAGCTTTGCTATACCATACCGTAAACACCAAAGCTCCCAAAGCTGCACCACAGATATCTATAAGAACATCGCTAAGCAAGGATGTTCTGGTAACTACAAAGCCCTGATGGAATTCATCCAGCCCGGCAAAAACGGCACATATAATAAGAGTTCCCCCCGCCAGCTTTTTACCGTATATGGAGAGTAAGGAACGTAAGGTTCCGGCCAGCAGAAAGGCCATAACGGCATACTCCGTCACATGTGCAGCTTTACGGATGATCTTGGAAGCCAGCTTTAAGCCCTGCGCACTGATATCCGGAAAGAGATAGCGGATCAATTTTGAGGTCCAGCCCATGGTATGCGTCTCAGAGCCCAAATCAGTGGAAAGGGTAAATATGAAAAGCATCCAGATTATCAGCATAAGAGGATAGCGATAGCGATAAATATTATTGCGTATAATCATGACTCTTCCTTTGCTCAAATTGCCAGGCGTCACGGCACATATCAACAAGGCTTCTTTGAGCGGTCCAACCTAATTCTTTGGCGGCTTTAGAAGTATCAGCATAGTATTCAGCGATATCGCCAGGCCTCCTGGCCGTTATTTCATAGGGGAGCTCTATGCCGTTAGCCTCCTCAAAGGCCTTAACCAACTGCATGACACTGGTACTCTGTCCGGTGCCCAGATTATAGATATGTACCCCTGCGGATAATTTATGCAGCGCCGCTACATGGCCTTCGGCTAAATCCATAACATGGATATAAT
>JAQUEL010000095.1 GCA_028685295.1 bacterium | reverse complement strand
AGGCAGCGGCGTGATAGAGAGTTCATGCAAGCATGTAGTTGGTGCCAGGCTGAAAGGTGCCGGGATGCGTTGGAGCATAGCTGGAGCGCAGAATATTCTGAACCTGCGTCTCTATATCAAGAACAAGGAATGGCAGGATTTCTGGAATAGACAAAAGGTGGCGCTTGCTTAGACGTTCCCAAAGAATAATACACGCACCCCTTCTTTATGCTTGTATAGGCAAAGCTTGCTGATTATGATAATATTTAGCTATGTCTCTGTAATAAAGTGACGGTGATTACAAAGGAGTGAAACGCCATGTTCAGAGCAAGGCTGTCACTGCTGCTGGCTGCGATTGCCATTATGCTGACAGGATGCGCTAACGCCCAGAAAATAGTGGAGGGCAGACTGAAGCAGGAATTACAGGAGAAAGTAGGTAAAGCCGCTTCATACGATGTAAAACTGGAAAGTACTCCGCAGTATAAGCTGGCGCAAGGAAAGGTTGACAGGCTTACGGTAACGGGGAAAAGAGTAAATATTGCGGGGGATCTAATAGCTGATTATGTATGTATAGATATCAACGATATCCGCTATAATATCTCCGGCCGCAAGCTATCCTCCGTAGGCAAATCCTATATCCGGATGGATATAGATCAAGCGGCTCTCAATGCTTTTGCTCGCCGTGAAAAAAGAGATCTATCCGGCCTGGCGATAAATCTGGATGCTGATCGGGTTACACTTAGGATGCGCCATAACGGTGAGAATCAAACCATTATAGGCAGGTTGGCTGTTGATAGAGAAAACTCTCTTGTTTTGGTGCCAAGCAAAGCGTATGGCGATGATAGATCCGTTAGACGTTTGCTGGATAGCATCAATCCGGTACTGGACCTGTCCAAGTTTGCCTTCCCGATGAGCATAACAAATATCAGCGTATCTAACGGATATTTGAGGCTCAAGGCCGTGGCCAGACCGCCGGCATCACTATTCAAATGAAGCGGCCTATGAGAGTAGTAGTTGTCGGTGCCGGACCAGCAGGCCTTCTGGCAGCGGGCAGTGCGGCCCGAATAGGGGCCTCTGTCCGTATTATAGAGCGTAATTCAGCTCCCGGCGTAAAGTTGCTCATTACCGGCAAGGGAAGGTGCAATATTTCCAATACCGCCTCTATAAAGGAATTTGTACAAGCTTTCGCCCCGGATGGACGTTTTCTTTACAGAGCCTTCTCCAGGTTCTTTAGAGAGGACCTTGTTGAAATTCTCACAGATAATGGTGTTCAGGTAAAGGTGGAGAGAGGCGGGAGGCTTTTCCCCTTTTCTGACCGAGCTGCCGACGTTCTCTTAGCATTGCTCTCCTGGGTAAAAAGCGCCGGAGTGGAGATTAGAACGGGAACCCGTTGTACCGGTCTGTTAATGCATCAATCTGCATTGGCCGGTGTTAAGATAACCGGTGGCACCATAGAGGCTGATAAGATTATTCTGGCTACCGGCGGAGCATCATATCCCCGAACAGGATCGACGGGTGATGGTTACCGCCTGGCCGCATCAGCAGGTCATACCGTAGTAACGCCTCTCCCTTCATTAGTTCCGCTGGTCGTAAAGGAAGGCTTTGTCGCAAAGCTTGAGGGGATCAGTCTTCGTAACGTAAGAGCCACTGTAATATCTGACGACCGTACCCTTGCTTCTGAAACCGGCGAGATGGTTTTTACTTCTGACGGACTCTCCGGCCCTATCATTCTGACCTTATCACGGCTGGCGGTGCCTCTGTTAGCAGAACGACGGAATGTCGTGATCTCCATTGATCTTAAACCGGCTATATCCGAGCAGGAGCTGCAGCAGAGGCTTATCAGGGAAATGGTGGGGCGGCAGACAATAAAGAATTATTTGAGAACACTTCTGCCCGCCAGGCTGGCGCCGCTATTTTTAATGCTCTGCCGACTTGATGCAAATAAGGTGATCAGCCATATAGATATAGAAGAGAGGTGCCGGTTAGTAAGCAAATTAAAAGACTTATCCTTTGCTATTTCATCCGCACGGCCTCTTGCAGAAGCTATTGTGACAGCCGGTGGCATATCGACAAGAGAAATAGATCCTTTAACAATGGGATCACGCCTCTTGCCGGGTCTTTTTTTTGCCGGCGAAATTATCGATATCGACGGTCCTACCGGCGGTTACAATCTTCAAGCAGCTTTTTCAACAGGCTATCTGGCGGGTATATCCGCCGCTTCGGCTTAATGAAGCGGTTTAGCTTTAAGGAGAATGAGAAGAACGCAATCTTTGGTAATATTACTAAATGCCGGGCAGGCTAAAAATCTATTAGGGGAGGGACAGACATGCCGGATATAGTAACGTTGGGTGAAGCGCTGATAGATCTTGTGTCCACTAAATCAGGAGTCTCTTTAGAAGAAGCTCCAAAATTCCTTCGTGCTGCAGGCGGAGCGCCTGCCAATGTTGCCGTGGCTCTGTCCAGGTTGGGAAACAGCGCCGGTTTCATCGGCAAGGTAGGAGCAGATCCGTTTGGAGAATTTCTATTTCACACACTCTCTGATGAAGGCGTAGATACCACCTGCATGCTATCGGAAACAGGCGCGCATACGACACTGGCCTTTGTCTCTTTGATGAATAATGGTGAAAGGGATTTCATTTTTTATAGAGATCCCGGTGCGGATATGTTTTTATCCGAGAGCGATATAGATACTGATTATCTCATCGACTGCAGAATATTTCATCACGGATCCATATCGCTTATAAGCGAACCTAACCGCACAGCTACTATTATTGCTCGCCGGATAGCGGCTTCCGCTGGCGCCGTAATATCTTATGATCCAAATATCAGGCTCTCCTTATGGCCTGACCCAGAAACGGCCAGGAAGGGTGTAAGAGCAGCTCTGGAAGGTACGGATATTGTTAAAGTAAGCACAGAGGAGCTGGCTTTCATAACAGGTACGGATGATATGGATAAGGGATGCAGCCTTATCCTGGATATGGGCGTAAGTCTGGTAACGGTTACCCTGGGCGCAGCTGGAAGTTACTACAGGACGGTCGCCGTCAGCGGGCAGGTTCCCGGTTTCAAAGTGGATGTGGTTGATACCACCGGCGCAGGCGATGCCTTTGCCGCTGGTGTTTTGGCCGGTCTCTTACCCTTTGTAAAACAGAGTAGAGCCATATGCGATCTGGATAAAGAGGATTACTATAAAATACTGCGTCTAGCCAACGCTGTCGGTGCGCTGGTGACCACTGAACGTGGCGTAATTCCATCATTGCCTACCAAAGGTGAAGTAGAGGCGCTTACAAATGGAACTATATTTGAAAGGTGAGGCTTTGTTGTTGTGGATTCAATCTCTTTGACCGAATTGGCGGATATCATTGAAGGCAAATTGCTGGGCATATTTACCGATGAAAAGGTACAAACCGTAACCATTGATTCCAGGCGGATAGGCAACCGCGCCGTATTCTTTTCTCTCCAGGGCAGCTATACTGATGGCCATGATTTCGTTGAAGATGCTTTCCGGAACGGGGCTGTTGTTGTCGTTATTTCCTCCAATTATAAAGATGTCCAAGCGCAAACCGGCGATAAGCCGGTAATAGTTGTAAATAATACTCTGGCGGCATTGCAGCGCCTGGCTGCCTGGTGGAGAAGCAGAATTTCCGGCCGCCTGATAGCCGTCACCGGCAGCAACGGCAAGACGATTGTGAAAGATGCGCTGATACAAGCCCTTCAATACTCCTGCCTGGCCGGTGGAAGCCGGGGCAGCTACAACAGCCAACTGGGCGTTCCTTTATCCATCCTTCGCCTGTCCGGCAAAATAGATATGGCGGTTATTGAAGCCGGCATTTCTCAGCCTGGCGAGATGTCCGCTCTGGAAGAGATATTGAAGCCGGATTGCGGCATTCTGACCAACGTGGGCATGGCACATATAGCAGGTTTCGGCACACGTAAGAATATTGCTCGGGAGAAGCTGGAGCTCTTTAAAAATATCAGTTCCGACGGCTGGGTGCTGATTCCGCATGATTGTTGCTATGCAGATGAATTCCTCGGCGGTCTGCAATGTAAAATATACCGCTACGGCAGCGAAAATAGCAAGCTACCATTTATTTATGACCGAAAAAACGCCGTCAATGGTACGATATTGGATATCAGGTTTCCTTCCGGCAGCGTTCATAATGTTTTGATCCGAACCTTCTCTGCAGAAATAGTAACAGATATAGAGGCCGCAATATGCGCCGCCTTTTTATTAGGCGCCGAAGAAGGTGATGTTGTCCGAGCCCTGCAGTCTCACGAACCGGCCCATACCAGAATGGAAATATGGCGCTCTCCGGCAGGCATAACACTCATTAATGACTCGTGCAGCGCCGATCCTATCTCAGTACAATCGGCACTGCGCTCCCTGTCGCATTTAACATGTCAGGGCGATCGCAGCATCTTCGTCTTCGGAGGCATGCAGCATCTTGGTCAACTGGAGCAGAGCGAGCATTACCATATAGGCGAAATGGCTGCCCGATATGGCGTAGAGGTATTGGTGTTGGTAGGAGGGAAGGAGCTTGATGCTACTGAAGAAGCCTATAAAGCTCTTTATCCTGAAGGCCGTGTGTTGCGCTATCAAGGTACAGATAAGCTGGCAAACGATCTAAGGCCGTATCTGCATAATAGTGATAAAGTCCTTTTCAAAGGTGCAAGCAGTGCCGGCATAGATAGAGTTGCACGTGAGATCGTCGATGCCATGGCCTCCAATCGGTTAATTGTCGATGTCGAGGCTTTAGCAGAGAATATAGCTCAATTTCGTCGTCTGGTGGGGCCTAAATGTAAAATCCTTGGAATGGTCAAGGCTATGGCATACGGCAGTGATTTGATAAGCCTCTCTCGTGAATTACAGGAATTGGGCCTTGATCTGCTGGGCGTATCTACAGCTGATGAAGGCATGACCCTTAGAACCGCCGGAGTGGACCTGCCCATACTGGTGATGCTGTGTACGCAAGATGAGGTATATAAAGCCGTCAGGCACCAACTGACTCCGGTAATTTACTCGGCCGAATTGGTAACGTCATTGGCAGAAGCCGCAAAAGAGAGCGGGCAAAAGATAGATGTTCATCTGAAAGTAGATACCGGCATGGGGCGCCTGGGAATCAAGCCTGAAGAGCTTTTAGCTTTTGCAAAAGAGGTTATGTTGCATCGTAATTTGCGAATTACCGGTCTGGCAACGCATTTTGCCTGTGCCGATGATCCCGCTGAAGATGAATTCACCCGCACTCAGATCCGACGCTTTGAGAGAGCTGCAGCTCAAATGTACGAGCTGGGCCTGACAGATCTTACCTGCCATGCAGCCGCCACTGCCGGCACCATTCGTTTTTCAGAAGCACACTTCGATATGGTCCGTATTGGGTTAGGACTTTACGGTCTTTATCCGGAACCGGCGATGGAAGAGCAGCTAAAACTGAATTCAGCCGTAACATTACTTAGCCGAATAGCAGATATTCGTAAATATAGGAGCGGCGACAGAATCGGTTACAGCAGTACCTTTGTTGTGCCATATGATGGATTCACCATCGGAGCCATTCCAATGGGATACCATGACGGATTACCGCTTAATCTATCAAACAGAGGGTATGTTTTGGTAAACGGGAAGAAAGCCGATCTGATAGGCCGAATCTCCATGGATTCAGCCATGGTAGATATCAACGGCATAGATAATGTTCGCATAGGCTCGGATGTTCTCATATACGGCAAACATAACGGCTACTCTTTGCGTCCGGAAATTGCCGCGGATCTCTCCGATACCATAGTTTACGAACTTTTGGCCAGGCTCGGTCCCCGTGTTCAACGCATCTTTGTAGGAAAATAGATTTGCGGGTTTATGTTACTTGTCAGCGTAAGATAATAAGGGTAGAATATATTCATGTTTGCTTTAGCATCATTGGCCGGCGAAGGCTTCACGAATGAAGTCTTTCGCACCTTGCTCCTCTTTATAGTACTCATCAATCCTGTCAGCAAGATAGGTATCTGTTTCTCACTTCGAGATTCTATGAACCGCTCTGAGCTACGGCGACTGGCCTTACGATCCAATCTAATCGGGTTGGTTACGCTGGTGGTCTTTGCTTTGGCGGGAACGTTCATTGTGCGTAATCTTTTTCAGATTGAGCTTTATTCGCTGCAACTGGCCGGTGGTGCTGTTCTTTTCATTGTTGGGTTGCATGCCTTGCAAAGTGGGGAGTTTTTTGAGATGAAATCCGG
>JAQUEL010000018.1 GCA_028685295.1 bacterium | reverse complement strand
GATCTCCTCCTATTCTCCATTTTTATTGTAGTTCAAAGATATATGTATTGCTAACCTTCTAAAATAAAACCCGCTTCCTGTGCAACTTTCAAGAAACGGGTTATAGATATTGTTGGCGGAGAGAGAGGGATTTGAACCCTCGATAGCGCCCATTAGACGCTATAACCGCTTAGCAGGCGGTCGCCTTCAGCCAGCTCGGCCATCTCTCCCAAAACCGTAGCGACATAATACCATATTTATCATTTTGTGACAAGACAGAATGGGAATATTACTTCGCTTCCGGACTATCGTTTTTGTAGCATGCTAGCGCCTCTTAGCCTCCCCATGCAGCTATATCAGCCAAACAAGAATATATTTCGCCGACAACAAGAGACGCATCAATTGCTTTGCCTGCCCCGGCATTGGACGACATCCGGGAAACGACCGGATTATCCGGATAAGAAGCGAAGAAGCAGTGCTAGAAAGATCTCTCGATCATCGATTTACCGGTCATCTCCGGTGGCACCGGCAGGCCCATAAGGTCAAGGATTGTCGGAGCGATATCTGCCAATATACCTTCCGAGCGCAAAGATTTACGTTCATCATCGATGATTATGAAGGGTACATCATACGTGGTATGAGCCGTAAAGGGCTGATCGCTCTCCTCATCCAGCATCTTTTCAGCATTGCCGTGGTCGGCAGTAATGATGGGGATATAGCCATTGCCGGAAGCAGCCTTTACTACTCGGCCGATGCAATCATCCACAGCCTCAACGGCTTTTATGGCTGCCTCCAGAATGCCGGTATGACCCACCATATCAGGATTAGCAAAATTGAGAACTACGAAATCATATTTATGCTCTTCCAGAAGGCTTACCAGCATATCCGTGATCTCGTAAGCGCTCATTTCCGGCTTGAGATCATAAGTAGCAACTTTAGGTGAAGGTATAAGAACCCTCTCTTCTCCCGGATAAGGCTCTTCAACACCGCCGTTGAAAAAGAAGGTAACATGGGCATACTTCTCCGTTTCAGCAATATGCAGTTGCCTGAAACCGTTACGGCTGAGATACTCTGCCAGGGTATTCCTCACATCCTGTGGCGGATAAGCTACAGGAGCAGCGATGGTTTCATCATATTGAGTCATGCAAACATAGCAAAGGTTCTTAACGTATTGCCGGTCAAAGCAAGCGAAATCCTTATCTACAAAGGCATGGCTTATTTCACGGGCCCTATCCGGCCGAAAATTAAAGAATATCATGCTATCATTATCGGAGACCTTGCCTGTAAAGCAGCCGGCGTTATCAAGAATTACGGTGGGCTGAACAAACTCATCCATCTCGCCGCGTTCATAGGACCTCTCCACAGCACCTTGTGCGCTGCCGGCAGTCAAACCCTCACCCTTAACCATAGCGTTATATGCCCTTGATACCCGCTCCCAACGTTTATCTCTATCCATGGCATAGTAACGCCCCATGACAGTGGCAATACGCCCCACGCCCAGCACAGCCATCTTCTGCTCCAATTGATCTATATACTGTATGGCGCTGGCTGGAGGCACGTCACGCCCGTCCAGCAAAGCATGCACAAAAACCCTATTCAGGCCCTTCTTTTCAGCCATTTTTAATAGAGCATAGATATGCCTGATATGGCTATGCACACCACCATCAGAGAGCAATCCGACCAGATGCAGAGCACCGCCGACAACCAGAGCATGATCGATAGCCGATAAGAGTTGCGGATTATTAAAAAAGTCTCCGTCTCTGATACTCTTGTCTATCCTTGCAAAATCCTGGTATACCACCCTGCCGGCGCCGATATTGAGATGCCCCACTTCAGAATTACCCATCTGTCCTTCCGGAAGACCTACCGCTTCGCCGGAGCAATGCAGCCTGGCTACGGGATACTGCTTCATAAGCGCATCCATATTGGGCTTGGAGGCCAAAGCGATGGCATTGCCGGTCTTATTGTTAGATATGCCCCAGCCGTCTAGGATCATCAGGACTACTTTTTTGAAATTACGACCTTCTGTCGTGGTTGCCGGTTGCCGGTCGCCGGTTGTCTGTTTCAGGATTTTCATGCAAGCCCTCTGCTTTATTACTTGATCTTTCTTCATGCCAAACTTCGGTAAGCTACCCTTCTCCGCAGTCTTGCTGCGGAGAAGGGTAGCTGTTCTATCTTTTAAAATTGACGATCCTGGCAAACTTTTCAGCTACCAAACTGGCACCGCCCACCAGTGCACCGTCAATATTGCTCCTGGACATGAGATCGTCTACAGTATCCGGAGTCACGCTGCCGCCGTATTGAATACGTATGGCATCCGCCGCAGCCTGACCGAAACGAGCAGCCACGGTAGAGCGGATCAAGCCGCAGACACGATCAGCCTCACCAGCATCGCATGTTTCACCGGTCCCAATAGCCCATATGGGTTCATAGGCTATAACAACAGCCACTGCATCCTGAGCATTCAGCCCCTCCATGCCCTTTTCCACCTGGCTGACAATAACGTCGTCCGTGATGCCGGACTTACGTTGTTCAGAGCTCTCTCCAACACACATAATCGGATTCAAGCCCTTTTGCAATAGAGCCTTTAACTTCTTATTAACCGTCTCATCGGTTTCGCCAAAGTACTGGCGCCTTTCAGAATGACCGATTATAACATATTTGCACCCTGTATCCTGAAGCATAGGTACGGAGACTTCACCGGTGAAGGCTCCACTATCCTGCCAGTAGCAGTCCTGGGCACCCAGCATTATATGGCTGTCTCCAATACTCATATTAACGGCATATAAGGCAGTAAAGGGAGGACAAACAACCACTTCAACATTCTCTGCCCCGGATATCTGAGGCTTCAGTTCCTCTATAAGCTCCATGGCACCGTTAACCAGCTTGTTCAACTTCCAGTTTCCGGCAATAATAGGTTTACGCATTCTCTTACACCCCTCGTTAGTTTAGCATTTATATAAGACTATATAAGAAATTAGATCATTTATCATCCAAGACAGCGACACCGGGCAGTACCTTTCCCTCAAGGAATTCCAGCGATGCTCCGCCGCCGGTGGATATATGGCTCATCTGATCGGCATACCCCATCTGCTCCACAGCCGCCGCGGAATCTCCTCCGCCGATTATTGTCGTTCCCTTACACTCAGCCATAGCTTCGGCAATCTTTCTAGTACCTTCGGCAAAGGGCTTCATCTCAAAAACACCCATGGGGCCGTTCCAGATCACGGTTCGCGCGGTACGGATCATATCACTGAACATCCGTATAGTTTCCGGTCCGATATCAGCTGCCATCATATCTTCGGGAATCTTATCGATATCCACCATATGGGTCTCGGCATCCTCTGCCAGCTCGGATGTGATCACCACATCCACCGGCAACAGCATAACAACTTTTTTCTCCTTTGCCTTGCGTAGCAGTTCTGCAGCCATCTCAACCTTATCTGCCTCCAGCAGGGAGCGTCCAACCTGATGCCCAAGGCTGTAAAGGAAGGTATAGGCCATACCGCCGCCGATAAGCAACGTATCCACCTTATTAAGAAGGTTCTCTATTACAGGTATCTTATCAGACACCTTAGCCCCGCCGAGCACAGCCACAAAGGGCCTCTCCGGGTTCTCCAAAGAGCGTCCCAGGTAATCAAGCTCTTTCTCCATCAGGAAGCCTGCCACTGCAGGTTTGATATAATGCGCCACTCCCTCGGTTGAAGCGTGGGCCCTGTGAGCGGTACCGAAGGCATCATTAACATAAACATCGGCCAACGCCGCTAACTTACATGAAAAATCAGGATCATTCTTCTCCTCTTCAGAATAGAAGCGTATATTCTCCAGTAAAATAAGGTCGCCGTCTTTCATACTGGCGACAGCACGTTCCACATCAGGGCCGATGCTATCGTCAAGCTTAAGAACGTTGCGTCCAAGCAATTCGCTAAGCCGTTCTGCAACGGGATCGAGACGAAGCTTATCAACAACCTGTCCCTTGGGACGTCCGAGATGCGATACAAGTATGGCCCGGCCGCCCTTCTCAAGGAGATAATTTATAGTCGGAAGCGCAGCCTTTATACGTCTGTCATCCGTAATCTTGCGATTCTCATCCAGAGGCACATTGAAATCCACTCTGACAAGCACTCGTTTCCCGGCAACATCTATATCTCTGATTGTTTTCTTATTCATGAGGCATGCCTCCTCTTTTTGGCTTTTAAGTCTAAGGTCATTAGAAGTTTACGCCCGGGCATACCTCTCAGATTGAAGAGTATTGTCCCACCCGAGCGTCCGCCTTCAGGCATCGGCTTTAAGATTTTTCACTACGCATGATTAATTAAGAAGGTGGCTTGCCATGCAAGCCACCTTCAGGTCAACTGCTCAACTATTCTTTATCATATAGAGGGCCAGATCTACCAGACGATGAGAGTAACCCCACTCATTGTCATACCAGGATAGTATCTTGGCCATGTTTCCACCCATAACCACGGTGGAGAGCGCATCCACTACTGAGGAAAGCGGATTGCCCTTGTAATCGATGGACACCAGCGGCTCATGGCTGATACCGAGTATGCCCTTCATCCTGCCGGCGGCGGCCTGATCAAAAGCAGCGTTCAAGGCAGTAGCATCGGAAGGCTTGGCCAGCTCCATCGTAAGATCGACAACGGATACGGTAGGCGTAGGCACTCTCATAGAGAATCCATCGAACTTGCCTTTAAGCTCAGGGATAACCAGCGCTACCGCTTTAGCAGCGCCGGTGGTGGTCGGTATCATTGACAGAGCGGCAGCTCTGGCACGACGCAAATCCTTATGCGGATAATCAAGAATGACCTGATCATTGGTATAGGCATGGATCGTAGTCATAAGTGCCTTGTTGATGCCGAACTCATCATTAAGTATCTTGGCTACCGGAGCCAGGCAGTTGGTAGTACAAGATGCGTTGGAAACGATATTATGGCTCCTGGGATCGTATTTATCCTCGTTCACGCCCATGACGATAGTTATATCCTCGTTCTTGGCCGGGGCAGAGATAATAACCTTTTTAGCGCCTGCCTCCCGATGGGCATTGGCCTTGACGGCATCGGTGAAGAATCCGGTAGATTCTATGACGACGTCGATTCCTAGGTCCTTCCAGGGCAATTTTCCGGGATCTCTCTCGGCTAGAACGGTTATGTCCTTGCCGTTGACGGAAATTGCGCCATCCTTGGCAACTACCTCGGCATTAAAAATGCCGTAAGTGGAATCATACTTGAGCAGATGAGCCAGCGTTTTAGCATCGGTCAAGTCATTAAGGGCTACAATCTCCAATTCGGGGTGGCCTTGCGCAGCGCGAAAGAAATTTCTTCCGATTCTACCAAAGCCGTTGATAGCAACTTTTACGGACAATGTGATCTCCTCCTGTCTTTTTTGGCTTTATGACCTAAAGGCCCTTTCCAAAGAGTTAATTTTACAGCATTTACGGCAGGATGGCAAGTGTTTTTAAGATATAATGGCTATTGAATTACTGCTTCCATAACTGCATAAATGGCTTCGCCCAGCCGTCTGGGACTATGACGCACCAGAACATTTCGGTTAATAAGATGACGCATAATCGGTTGTACGCCCAGCCGGACAATTTCCTCAGGAATAGCTCTAACCAGTTCAGCCCCCTCTTCCCGGTATTTTCTCAAAGCCTCTTCCGAGGGACGAGCGTTATTTATCAGCATATAATCCACCACGCTCCCGGCATGGTCAATCAAGGCTTTGAGGTGGTCGCCGGCGGTATATCGATCAGTTTCACCAGGTTGGGTCATGACATTGCAAACGTAGATTTTAACAGCCTCGGCTTCCCTGACGGCATCAGCTACACCACTGATGAGAAGATTGGGAATAACACTGGTATACAGGCTGCCGGGACCGACGAGAATAGCATCGGCTTCCTCTATAGCTTCCATCACTTCAGGTGCCGGCTTACAATTGTCAGGCTTGAGATAAACCCGCCGTATATTCTGATTAGACGCAGTAATATGGGACTCTCCACATATCAAGGACCCATCATTCATCTCTCCCCAAAGAACCACATCCTCCAGAGTCGAAGGGAAAACGCGTCCTCTCACGGCCAAAACCCGACTGGCCTCTTTAACAGCCACTTCAAAATCTCCCGCCACATCGGTCAACGCCGATAAAAGCAAATTACCGAAGGCATGTCCCTCCAATCCCGGCAATCCGTTAAAGCGATGCTGAAAAAGACGTGTCATCAGAGGCTCGGCATCCGCCAGGGCAACCAGACAGTTTCTGATATCACCGGGAGGAACAATTCCCGTTTCCCGGCGCAATATACCCGAACTGCCTCCATCATCGGATACAGTTACCACTGCGGTAATATTGCTGGTATAATCTTTGAGGCCTCGCAGAAGGGATGCCAGACCTGTGCCGCCGCCAAAGGCTACAACTCTCAAGCCCTGCTCCAGTTGGCGGTTACGATAGATAATATCAACTAATTGGCCGTTGCCTATCGGCTGACAGGCGACAAATATGGATCTGAATATTCTGGCTGTTCCCCATATGGATACGGCTATACCGGTTCCCACAAGAAAAAGTCCGTTTGCCACAGGAGGAAGTATTCGACCGGTACTGATTCGGCTCAGATGCTTCAATAGATCCTCAACTACGCCAAGAATACGTCCGTTGATCACCAGTGCCAAACCGGTACCTATCAAAACCACACCACATATCACCAACACCAGCCAGCGCTTTACCCGCATACCGGGATAAAGCCACTTGAGCAGATGCATTCGTTCCTCGATACTCTTCTTCATAACTCTGCTCCGCACCTGCGCCTTACAGGCTCAGGTGCCGACTGTAGGCTGCCGGTTGCCGGCTTTGGGCTTCCCATGCCCGTTCTCAAGCCTGCCATCCCGGGCCACTCACCCTTCATTACCGGATAACGCAGCCGAAAAGTTTGCGTTTTCCAATCTGTTCATCATATCCCGGTGCTGCAGTACCGCCCGGTAACCCTTCTGCCGCAAATGTTGATAAAGGGCGGCTGATATAGCCACGGCACGATGCTGTCCGCCGGTGCAGCCTATGCCGATGGTCAAATGTGCTTTGCCCTCTTTTATATACTGTGGCAGAAGAAAATCAACGAAGCTGTAAAGTCTGCTGATAAAGCGCTTGGTAATAGGCCATTTCATCACGTATTCGGCAACGCTCCTATCTTCTCCGGTAAGCGGCTTCATTTCCTCAACATACTGTGGATTGGGCAGAAAGCGAACATCAAACAACAGATCGACATCCAGAGGGATACCGTATTTATGGCCGAAGGAGATGACTGTTATGGAAAGCCGCTCCTGCAAAAGCCTATCGCTGAATAGGCACTCCAATTTAGTTTGCAGCTCACGAGCTGTCAGATCGGAGGTGTCTATGATATTATCCGCTATATCCCTGACGCCTTGAAGGCGTTTGCGTTCAGCTTTGATGCCCTCCAGCACACCACCCCGGCTGTCAGCCAGCGGCGGCTTGCGCCGAGTTTCCTTGAAGCGCGTCACCAGCACCTGATCGGAAGCGTCCAAATACAATACCCTGTGGTCATATCCGGCGCGAGCCAATTCATCCAAGGCTTCAAAGAGCTCACTGAAAAACTCTCCACCCCTGATATCCACCACCACGGCTATGCGCCTTATCTTGTTCAGGCTCTGCCGGCAAAGTTCCGCAAAGTTATGCATCATTACCGGCGGCAGGTTATCGACACAAAAATAGCCCATATCCTCAAAACATCTTACAGCCTGAGTCTTGCCTGCACCGGATTGGCCGGTAATTATTATCATCTTAAAATCGTTCAAAAATTTCTCCCATTCTTAGGCTGACAGCAGCCTGTTCAATATCATACCGAAAAAGCTCATAACTATAGATCCCAGAAAAGCCGACAAAAAGCCGTCAACGGCAAAGCCGTTTATGCCTATGTTTCCCGCCAGCCAAAGAAGTAATGCATTGATTACCAGTATCGACAAACCCAATGTCAAAATGGTAATCGGCAAGGTTAAAAAGATCAATAATGGCTTTATCAGAGCATTTATCAGGCCAAGTACCGCAGCTGCCAAAAATGCTGAAAGAATTCCCTTAATACTTATCCCCGGTATTATCAACGAGGTCAAATAAAGCGCCGCCGTTGTCAACAGCCATTTATAAATTAGATAAGACATTTGCTTTTATCTCCCGTTCATTTATATTTATTGACGCTCCTCGAGGCAAGCCCCGGAAGGATCCCTGGGCTGAGTGTCTGCTGAGTCTCTATTGACTGCTCATAACTTTATTCAAGCTCCTCGATGCAAAATCCTGTTTCGCTTAGCAACGTTATCAGAAGGTCCGACAGCATCCCGGTGTTCCGGTGGCGGCTCTGCACTTCTATTCGCTGCCTTCCGTGCCTAATCGATCGCTGAGATATGCCCTGACACGTTCAGCCAGCGCCAAAGGGATGCCGCTGCGAGCAGCGAGCTCAGCCGGCGGCATAAGCGCTATCTCGGCCACTGAGCCACAACTGCTGATCATCATCTGCTTGCGAGCCGGCCCCAGCCCTTTGATCTCATCCAATACGGAGCGGCGTAACCGCTTTGCTCTAAGCCGTCGATGATGCTCTATAGCTGTACGATGAACCTCATCGCGCAGCTGTTGCAGAAGCTGAAGCGGCCGGGAATCACGAGGCAATCGTAACGGCAATAATTGTTCCGGCAGATAGACCTCTTCCTTCCCTTCAGCCAGAGAGAGCACCTTTATCTTCTTTTCCAAGCCGGCTTCCCGGAGAAGAGATAGAGCAACATTTAACTGACCGCGGCCGCCATCGATCAAAATGGCCTGCGGCGGCATGTCTCCATCCTTAAACAACCGCTTGAAGCGACGCTGCAGCATCTCGGCCATCATGCCATAATCATCCTGTTCGTAATTGAAATCGCCTTTTATCCTGAAGTTTCGATATTCGCTTCTCACAAGCCTACCGTTCTCCATAACCACCATGGCTCCAACAGCATCGCTGCCTGCCAGATTGGAAATATCATATGCCTCTATCCTGCACTTCTCCCCGATATCGCCATATCCGGCCAGATGGAAGAGCTCCCTTAACGCTTCAATATTATCGGCAGATCGTGTTGCGGCATTCCTGTCCGCTATACCGGACAGTTCAGCCCACAGCTTATATTCTGCATTTATGGCCGCCATCTTTACCAGCTCATGCTTTGAACCACGTAGCGGCAGATATATCTTCGCTTTCCGGCCCAAACGTTCCTCCAGCCATCTTACCAGCAGCGCCTCATCATCAGGCGCATGTGAAAGAAGCAACGTCTTTATCGGCTCATTGACCGCATAATACTGCGCTATAAAGGCAGACATCACTTCACCGTCGGAAGCACCGGCATCGTCGGCAGTAAAGAAACGCTGGCCCGTCATTTTGCCGGCACGGATATTGAATATCTGCACGGCAATCCGTTGTTCAGCTCTGGCTAAGGCAATAACATCTCTATCTTCCAGGGATGTATCAATTATTTTCTGACGTTCCATCACCGCTTGCACGGCCTTTATCTGATCCCGGAAACGAGCCGCCTGTTCAAAGTTAAGTGCCTCTGCTTCCGCCTTCATTCTCATAGAGAGCTCTTTTATCAGCTCCCGTCCATGACCACTCAAAAAGAGTGCGGTTCTGTGGCAAAGGTCAACATACTCCTCACGGCTTACATGCCCGCTGCAAGGGCCTGAACAGAGCTTGATCTGGTGATTGAGACAGTGGCGTTTTGCCTGTCCATCGATCTCCTTTCGGCAACTACGAAGACCGAAAAGACGCTTGACCAGCTTAAGTGCCTCTCTGACTCCACCGGCATCGGTATACGGTCCGAAATACCTGGCACCATCGCATTCTATCCGTCGGGCTATGAACAAACGCGGATAGGTTTCATTAACCGTCATCTTCAAATAGGGATAATGCTTATCATCCATAAGCAAAACGTTGTAATAAGGACGATGTTTCTTGATGAGATTGCATTCCAGCATCAACGCTTCAATCTCACTGTCGGTCATAATAATATCGAAATCCGCTATTTTTGAAATCAGGGCCGCCGTTTTGGGATCACGTCGGCGTCCCTTCTGAAAGTATGAGCTTACTCTTTTACGCAATGACAGCGCTTTGCCTATGTAAATCACTTCGCCCGTATCGTCCTTCATCAAATAAACCCCGGGACGATTCGGCAATTCGGCCGTTTTTCTTCGTAAGGCACCCTTGACCTTTTGATCCGCAAACCTGCTTAAATTTCGAACAACCAATCCGAAATTCCCACCTCTAACCCCTCATATCTCATATCAAACAACCTTACCCGAAGGCCCAAATGGATCTCCATGCTGAATAACCCGCCTTAGACAATTATACCATACAAGTCATGCGGGTCTGCATGAGTTACCCTGGCCCTGGCAATGGAGCCGATCTTCGCCTGCCCGGTCAGATAGACAGCGCCATCGATCTCCGGTGCGTCGCGATGCCCACGACCGATAAGACCCCCTCCTTCCCGATTTTCGATCAGAACCTCAATCTCCCTTTCTATCAGCCGGGCAGAGATATCGGCAGATATATCCGCCTGCAATTCCATCAGCTGCTCCTGTCGCCGCAATGCCGTGCTCATACGGACCCTGGGACGTATATTATAAGCAGAGGTACCCTCTTCCGGTGAATAGATAAAGAAGCCTGCTCTGTCAAAAGCGGCTTCACGCAGAAACCTTCGCAAATGCAGATAATGCTCCTTGCGCTCAGCAGGATAGCCGACAATAAAAGTCGAACGCAAAGTAGTATATGAATTTAGACGGCGCAGCTTTTGCAATTTATCCAGCGTCTGCCGAGGATCGGACGGGCGCCGCATGGAAATCAGGATATCGGGATGTGAATGCTGCAGCGGTATCTCAAGATAACGGCAGACCCTGGGCGCAGCAGCTATAACCTCGATAAGCTCATCATCAAGCGAAGCCGGATGCGCATACATCAGTCTGATCCATTTCAAACCCCTGATATTACCCAAAGCCAATATCAGCTCAGAGAGACGACGCTTGCCGTAAATATCCATACCGTAGCGCGTACTGTCCTGCGCTATGAGGATAATCTCCCTGACGCCACCGGCCACCAACCGTTCCGCTTCATCCAATAACACCTCAAACGGCCTACTGGCATAGCCGCCGCGTATAACGGGGATAGCGCAATATGAACAACGATTGTCACAGCCATCGGCGATACGAAGATATGCACTCCAGGGCGGGGTAAGCAGTATTCGGCCGTAAGACGTCCGCTTCAGTGCCTGCTGCTTCGAAGATCGCAGCGTGAAAGCGGGTTCTTCCTCTGCCAAGAGCCGCTGAAGTCCATTCCAATCCTTCAGGCCGATAAAGGCATCGACTTCAGGCAATGCCTTTGCCAACTCATCTTTATATCTGCTGACCATACAACCAGTTACCCAAAGACGGGCACCGGTTTGAGCCACCATGGCAGCAGCATCCAATATGACTTTAATGGATTCTTCTTTGGCACTCTCAATAAAAGCACAAGTATTTATAAGAACGATATCGGCCTGCTTCAGATCGTGTATCTGAGTAAAACCGGCTGCCTGCATCAAATATAGAGCCTGCTCGGAATCGACCGTATTTTTAGGACAGCCGACGGTAATGACCTTAACCTTCAAATTCCGGCTCCTGTTCCTCCAGATACTCCGGTCCTACCAAGACATCACGTGCCTTGCTGCCTTCAAAAGGCCCAACGATACCGCGCTCTTCCATCATATCTACCAGCCTGGCGGCTCTGGCATAACCTACCTTGAGACGGCGCTGTAACATAGAAATAGAGGCCTGGCCGCTATTGATAACCTGACGCACGGCTTCCATGAAGAGCTCGTCATCGGCATCACCATAATCAGTCGGACTTTCATCCTCCTCATCAACCGCCGGCAATATATCCATATATGACGTCCTGCCCTGCCGCTTAATAAAGTCGGTTACCCGTTCGATTTCCTCTTCCGTTACGAACGCACCCTGCATTCTTATAGGTTTGGGCAGATCTACCGGCTGATAAAGCATATCGCCCCGCCCCATCAGCTTTTCAGCTCCCGGAGCATCAAGAATGGTGCGTGAATCTATCTGCGAAGAAACGGCAAAGGAGATACGAGACGATATATTGGCTTTGATAGTGCCGGTGATAATATCCACCGAGGGACGCTGTGTGGCCACCACCAAATGTATACCGGTGGCACGAGCCAGTTGTGCCAACCGGCAAATCGAATTTTCCACATCCATAGGTGCAACCAGCATAAGATCCGCCAGCTCATCGATAATTACCACTATATACGGCAGACCGTCGTCCTTGTTCCGGCTATTATAACCGTCTATATTGCGAACTCCCTGCGAGGCAAAGAGCTCATAACGGGATTCCATCTGCCTGACCACCCATTTCAAGGCAGCGGCAGCCTGCTTGACATCCTTGATAACAGGCATGGCCAGATGGGGCAGATGTTCATATATGTTAAGTTCAACCCTCTTAGGATCTATCATGACCAGCTTCAGCTCACTGGGAGCGGCACGATACAGCAAGCTCATTATCAACGCATTGATACAAACGCTCTTGCCTGTTCCGGTCGAGCCGGCAATAAGGAGGTGCGGCATACGTCCCAGATCAGCCACTACGGGAGTTCCGGCTATGTCTTTACCTAAAGCAAAGGTTATTCTGGATTTGGCATTGCGAAACAGATCGGTTTCGATCAGTTCCCGCAGACGAACAATGCTCACCTGATCATTGGGAACTTCTACACCCACAGCCGATTTTCCGGGAATAGGAGCTTCTATGCGAATATTGGATGCGGCCAGAGAGAGCGCGATATCATTACTCAGATTGACAATCCTGTTAACCTTGACTCCAGGAGCAGGCTGAAGCTCATATCTGGTGATGGTCGGTCCCTGTTCCACGGCCGCAACTTTAACAGAGATGCCGAAATCTTCCAGCGTCTTCTCCAGCAGCAGCGCTTTGCGTTCTATTTCAGTACGATCAGACGTGGCGGCGGATGCATTTCCTTCCATCAAAAGAGATGCCGCCGGCAACTCATAATTGGCAATCGGCTTCTTGCCAACATCGGAGAGCATCTGCTCATCATCAGCCGAACTCGATCGGCCGGCAGGCCCCTGTCTCTCTTGAAGCCCGGCAGAAGACAAAGCCGCCGTTCCCTCAGGCAATGCAGGGCCGGCGGCATCGGTATCATCCATAAGCCTTATCTGTATAGGCTTCTCTACCGGCTGAGGCATGATAAGCGGCAAACCTTCCGATACGGCCTTCTCTTTGCCTGCTTTCTGTTTTGGTGCTTTCTTTCCAGTAGAAGCAAGTATTGAACGCCGTTTTCTGTTCACGGCCGTGACACGATCATAAAGACCGCCTATCAAAGCCGCCAGGGAGAGATTGAAAAGCATGAGAATGGATATCAACGCCAGGGCACCGACGACTATACAAGTACCTGTGCGCGACAGCATTTTGACCAGCAGCCAGGCTGAAACAGCCCCCGCAAGGCCTCCATACCCACAATAACGATCCCACCCCCAGGGCTGTTCCCAGGCTGAGAGATCGGCTAGCACCATAAAAGAGATAAAAAGAAGGATTACGCCGGTTAATCTGTACCTCGACCACGCCTGCGCTCTCCTGACAATACTCAGTACACCCAAAAAAACGAGCATCGGCGGCACGACAAAAGCGCCCAGGCCAAAGAGATATCGCAAGCCATCGGCTACCCAGCTACCCAGACCGCTTACTTGTTCCGGCCTTATCAGGCCGATAAAGATCAATATGCTCAGCGCACAAAGAGCTATACCTGCTATATCGAAGGCCAGGGGGTCCATCTCCTGTTTAGCCGGCCCTCGTCTTCTGACCAAGGCTTCATACCTCCATTACTATCGGCATAAGCATGGGACGCCGCCTGGTTCTCTCCTTGAGAAAGCGGCTCATTATCTCCCGCATCCGGGTTTTAACAGCTGACCAATCGGTAACCTGCTGTCTTTCAAATTCAGCTAATGCCTGACTTAATCTATTTTTAGCTTCCTCCAGGATCTCCTCCGATTCTTTCTCATATATGAAGCCCCTGGAAATGATATCCGGTCCGGCCAAAATACGTCCGGTTCCACGCTCTACGGTCAAAACGATAATGACCACGCCATCGCTGGCCAGATGCATGCGATCTCGCAGAACCACCTCACTGACATCGCCGACGCCGAGACCGTCTACCAGAACATCGCCGGCGGTAACCTGACCGGTAATAGCGCCGATGCAATCCTTAAAGCTGACTACGTCGCCCGGTTCGCAAATAAACACATGCTCCTTCGGTATGCCGATATCCATGGTTATACGGGTAAAAGCAGCCATATGCCGATACTCACCGTGAAAGGGCATAACATATCGAGGCCTGACCAGGTTGATCATCATCTTTATCTCTTCCTGACTGGCGTGTCCCGATACGTGAACCTCCATCATCTCGTCAGTGATTACATCAGCGCCTCTTTTAAAGAGATAATTTATTGTTCTGGAGACCATGGTTTCATTTCTGGGTATACAACTGGCCGATATGATAACCAGATCTCCGGGCGCTACATCAACTTTTTTATGCTCCTGCATAGCTATCCGTGTCAAAGCCGACATCGGCTCACCCTGGCTGCCGGTGGTCAGTATAGTCACTCTATCACGCGGATAATCATCTATCTGATTAAGATCGATGATGGTGTCGGATGGAATCTCGATATAGCCCAGTCCCGCCGCCTTATCGATAATATTAGTCATGCTGCGACCGGCTACAGCCACTTTACGCCCATTGCGATACGATATATCGATCACCTGTTGTATGCGATGCACATTGCTGGCAAAGGTAGTAACCAATACCCGCTGCTCGGCCTGCTTGATCAGTTGCTCCAACGTATCACGAACACCTCTCTCCGATGGCGTATAGCCGGGCGAATCAGCATTAGTGGTATCGCAGATCAGCATCAGCACACCCTTATTGCCCAGCTCCGCCAATCGCGGAAAATCAGCCACACGGCCGTCTATGGGCGTCTGGTCAAACTTGAAATCACCCGAATGAAGTATTATACCGGCAGGAGTATGTACAGCTAGTGCCGCGCCACCCGGGATGCTGTGATTTATCCTTATATACTCCACCTGCACGGCGCCTGCCTTGATCTTATCGCCGGGCATTACCTCTCGCAGACCGGACTTGAATTCCACTTTATTCTCCTCCAGCTTGGAAGAGACTATAGCCAGCGTCAGCCCTGTTCCATAAACAGGAACATCCACTTCTCTTAAAAGATAAGAGAGCGACCCTATATGGTCCTCATGTCCATGCGTTAAAAAAACGCCCTTGATCCTTTTTTTATTTTCAAAGAGATAGGTCATATCCGGGATCACAATATCTATGCCCAGCATCTCCTCCTCCGGGAACATGAGCCCGGAATCTATGATAATAATATCATCACCATAACGTATGACGAACATATTCTTGCCAATCTCGGTCACACCTCCGAGAGGAATTACTGATAATTGTTTAGCCATTATTTCTCCTTTTCACTATCTATAAGAGCCTTGAGACGAAGCATATCCTCTTTCATCATCTGTTTCAATTCACCGCGATAGAGAGCGGCCGCGGGATGATACATCGGGAAATAGATAACGCCGCTGCGGCGTACCGGAATGCCATGATCTCTGGTTATAGACATCTCAGGGTTTATCACCGTCTGCATAGCAAAACGCCCCAACGTACAGATAAATATGGGCTCTATCAGGGCTATTTGCGAAACAAGATAGGGATTACAGCTCGATATCTCATCGGGCCGAGGATCTCTGTTGCCGGGAGGCCTGCACTTCACTACATTGGTAATAAAGACTTCTTCACGCTTGATCCCTATCATCTCCAGCAGAGAGTCCAGCAGCTTACCGGCAGTGCCCACAAAAGGCTCGCCTTTAAGGTCCTCCTGCTGTCCCGGAGCCTCGCCGATAAAGAATATATTTGCATTCAGCGAACCCGCACCCGGCACAGCATTGGTCCGTGATTTACATAGGTCGCACCTAGGACAGACAAGTATCTCCTGCCTGATTTCCTCAAGAACCCGAGCCCGGCTCAAACTCGATCAAGCTCCTTTATCACGCTGATAATCTTCTCCTCCTGGGAGGCATTGACATCCACCAGAGGTAATCTCAGAGCGCCGACATCCAATCCTCTTTTACGCACGGCAGCCTTCACAGGAGCGGGATTGGTGGCAATAAACAGCACCTTGAAAAGAGGCATAAGACGTAGATGCAACCGCAGGGCCTCTGCATGGTCCCCTGACGCATATGCCTCGATCATTGCCTTTATCTCGGGGCCCGCTACATGAGAAGCAATGCTGATAACACCAACACCTCCAACAGACATCACCGGTAATGTTATACCATCGTCACCACTGTAAATATCAAAGTCATCCGACACACCCGCAGCTATCTCCGCTACCTGCTCCAGATTCTTGCTGGCTTCCTTAACAGCCTTGATATTATCTACGGCCGACAGCCTGATAACGGTATCCGCTTCAAGATTTACACCCGTCCTACCCGGAACATTATAGAGAATAACCGGTAATTCAATAGCTTCGGCCACAGATTTGAAATGCCGATAAAGCCCCTCCTGTGAAGGCTTATTGTAGTAGGGTGTCACCAGCATCACGGCATCAATGCCCAGGTCAGCCGCCGCTTCGGACATGGCAATGGTGTCATCGGTAGAGTTACTGCCCGTGCCGGCAATTACGCGAGCCTTGCCACCTACCCTCTCGATTACAGCTTTGAAAAGGCGTAATTTTTCCTCGTCGGACAGCGTTGGAGCTTCGCCGGTGGTACCCGCCACCACAACTCCATCCGTGCCTTCGGCTACAAGCCTTTCCGCCAAATCAGCCGCCATTCCATAATCAACCTTCATATCCTTATCAAAAGGCGTGACCATGGCGGTCAGCAGCCTTCCCAGCCTGGCAGTGCCCATATTTTTCCTCCATGGCTATTTAATTTGAAATCCAAAGTCTGAAGTCTGAAGTAGTTCTACCTTGTGCTTGGATAGAATCCCCCGTTCTTTTATCCGAGCTTACCTCTCAGTCTTCATTAAAACTACTGTTTCAAGCTTGAGCGTTCTCCTTCAGGCGTCAGACTGCTTATATAGCGCCAGCGCTATATAAGCCTTAATTCTATCATCTTCTCAGCGATCTGAACAGCATTAAGTGCCGCTCCCTTACGCAGGTTATCGGCAACCACCCAGAGATCGAGTCCGTTCTGAACGGATATATCCTCCCTGATTCTTCCCACCATAACATCATCCTTACCTGTCGCCGTTACGGGCATAGGATAGATACGCTCAGCAGAGTTATCTATAACCCTCACTCCTGGAGCTTTGGATAGAAGCATCCGGGCATCAGCAGCTGTAAGCTTTTCTTCCGTCTGTACGTTTATCGCCTCAGAATGACTATGAAAAACCGGCACTCTGACGGTAGTGGCACTGACGGCAATGCTATTATCGCCAAGTATCTTTCTGGTCTCATTGACCATCTTCATTTCTTCCTTAGTATATCCGTTAGGAGTAAAAGCGTCGATTTGCGGCAGAACATTCAGAGCTATCTGGTAAGGATAGACCTCTGCCGACATGGTATGTCCGGCAGCATAATCCTTAGTCTGCCGATCCAGTTCATCTATGGCCGCTTTGCCTGTTCCGGAAACTGCCTGATAAGTACTGACCACTACACGCTTGATACCGACTGCATCATATATCGGCTTGAGCACCATCACCATTTGGATGGTAGAGCAATTAGGATTGGCAATCAGCCCTTTATGTCTTTTAAGATCCTGCGGATTTACCTCTGGAATGACCAGCGGTACATTCTCCTCCATCCGAAAAAGGCTGCTGTTATCAATAACAACAGCACCCCGGGCAACGGCTTCCCAGCCAAACTTCCGGCTTGCACTACCGCCGCCGGCAAAGAGAGCGATATCAACACCGTCAAAGCTATCGCTTGACGTTTCCTCAACCTTTATGCGTTTACCCTTGAATTCCACTTCCGTTCCGGCAGAACGAGAGGTGGCTAAAGGCACCAGTTCCGCTATCGGAAAATCCCTCTGGATAAGGATTTCAATCATTTTTCTGCCGACGGCACCGGTGGCGCCTACAATGGCGACTCTATAACCACAAGGCATTTATGCTTCCCCTTCCATAATCGACAAAGGCCACATCTACAGCCTTCCTTTAGAAAAAATATAGCATGAAAAGGCTTATATGCCAAGCCATTCTCGTTGCTCACAGCCTATTTTTTGCAGCCGGTTTTTCGTATTTAAGTCAAGAATTTAAGTCACGAGCAATCCGGCTTCATAAAACTCTGTCCAACCCGTATACGAGACCGGACAGCGACATGATCTTACGACAGGCCATAATTACTCCCGGCATAAAAGCAGATCGATTAATGGTATCGTGTTTTATGGTCAGCGTCTGCCCCAGGCCTCCAAAGATAACCTCCTGTGAAGCTACAAAACCAGGCAACCGAACACTATGGATATTTATACCGCCTATCTCCCCGCCACGAGCCCCTTCAACTACCGTCACACTAGCCGGCGTCGAAATCATCTGAGAGCCTGTCAACATCATTTCGGCTGTTTTTACGGCAGTTCCTGAAGGCGCATCCAACTTTTTATCGTGATGAAATTCAATAATCTCTGCCTGTTTAAGGTGCTTTGCCGTTTCAGCCGCAAACTTCATCATCAATACGGCGCCTATGGAGAAATTAGGCGCTATCAGGACGCCCAAGCCCTTATCGGCAGCCATGGCATCGATTTTAGCCAGATCCTTATCGCTCAGCCCGGTGGTGCCCACCACCGGGCGAACGCCGGCCTTGAGAGCCGTAACAATATTTCCCATTACAACGGCAGGAACGGTAAAGTCTACCATCACATCCGGTTTAGATCTTTTCAAGGCGCTTTCAAGATCTGCAGAGATGGATAGCTCATCAATAACCCTCCCTGAGGCAGCAATGGCCGGAGCAGAATCAGCGCCACTCTGAACATCAACAGCGCCTACAAGCTCCAGATCATCCTCTCCCGCAACGGCATCCAGAACCTCTCGCCCCATTCTGCCGCAAGCCCCTGTTACCAGAACCCTTATCTTCTCTTTAGAAGAACGACCCGCAGCCAAAGTTATCGCTTCCTTTCTTTCCAATATAAGCCTCCTGATTATCTGCGCAGGCGGCGTCCTTCCGGTCGCTTTTCGCCTCTTTCACGTCTGCCTCCGGAACGCTCCTCTTCGCCGCCTGTTTCCAGCAGGCCCCTAATGGTCAGATTGATCCTTCCCTGCCTGTCTATCTCTATTACCTTGACGGTAACTTCATCACCGACATTGACTACATCCTCGACACGCTCAACTCGTCGTGGCGCCAGCTCGGATATATGAACCAGCCCCTCCTTACCGGGAAGCACCTCGACAAAAGCACCGAATGTCATTATACGGGTGACTCGGCCTGTATATATCTCCCCTGCCGTAACTTCCTTGGTCAGGTTCTCGACCATTTTAACTGCACGCAGTGCCGATTCTTCATCCGTGGAGGATATATAGACCTTGCCATCATCCTCGACATCGATTTTGACCTCCGTAGCTTCAATGATCTTCTTGATGGTTTTACCACCGGGCCCAATCAACTCCCCTATCTTGTCGGGATGAATCTGGAGAGTTATTATCCTCGGAGCCTTAGGCGATAGATTTGATCTGGGCTCAGAGATGGCTTTATTCATAATATTCAGAATATAAAGCCTGCCCTCTCTAGCCTGTTCCAGCGCTTCACGCAGGATATCCATATTCAGGCCTTCAAGCTTGATATCCATCTGAATGGCATTGATACCATCTATTGTTCCTGCTACCTTGAAATCCATATCTCCCAGTGCATCTTCCATTCCCTGTATATCCCAGAGAACGACGTGCCTGTTCCCATCCGTAACAAGGCCCATGGCAATACCGGCCACAGCCTTCTTTACAGGAACACCGGCATCCATCAAGGCAAGCGAACCTGCACATGTGCTGGCCATAGATGATGAGCCGTTGGATTCCAGAACATCGGAAACCAGACGCATGGCATACGGGAAATCCTCTTCAGAGGGTAACATCGGAAGCAAAGCTTTCTCAGCCAGCGCTCCATGGCCGATATCACGCCGGCTGGGGCTGCGCAAAGGCCTGGCTTCACCCACGCTATAGGGAGGAAAGTTGTAATGATGCATAAAGCGCTTTGCTTCATCACCCATCAAAGATTCTATTTTCTGCGCCTCACCCAGCGAGCCCAGAGTAACAGTATTGAGCACCTGAGTCTGTCCGCGAGTAAACAAACCTGAGCCATGCGTCATCGGCAACAGGCCCACCTCGCAAGAGATCGGCCTGATTTCCTGCGGCTTACGACCGTCAGGGCGCACCTGCTCGTCAAGGATCATTTGCCGGACGGTGTTCTTCAGAGCGTAATCGAAAGCTCCGATTATCTCAGCCTGAGCCTCCTCGCCCATAGTAACCATAAAATGGTCGAGCACCTCCTGCTTCAAGACCCCTATGGCCTCTTCCCGGCTCTGCTTATCGCTACTCATCACGGCTTGACGCAACTTTTCCGCAGCATAAGCCGATACAGCGGCACGAATTTCTTCATCAGGCAGGAAGAGACGTACCTCTCTCTTCTCTTTGCCGGCGCGCAGCGCCATCTCTTTTTGGACGGCTATCAGTTTTTTAATATGCTCATGCGCAATTTCTATTCCCTTCAGCACTATATCCTCAGAGGCTTCTCTGGCATAAACCTGAACGGTGGTAATTGCATCCTCCCCGCCGACAACAACCATATCTATCTGGCTGTCCTGTAGCAAATCATAGGTCGGATTGACAATATACTCATCATTCATACAGGCAATTCTGACAGCGCCTACCGGGCCGTTAAAGGGTATATCGGATATCGACAATGCCAGTGAAGCACCGTTTATTGCCAGAATATCCGCCAAATAATCATTGCTGGCGGATAACGGCAGAACGATGATCTGCACATCATTGCGCATGCCCTTGGGGAATAACGGCCTGATAGGCCTGTCTATCAGCCGTGACGTCAATACCGCCCTTTCGCTGGGGCGGCCCTCACGCTTGAAATATCCCCCCGGGATACGTCCGGCTGCATAAAACTTCTCCTCAAAATCCACCATCAGCGGAAAGAAGTCTATGCCCTCCCTGACGGTTTCCGACATTGTAGCCGTCACCAACAGAACGGTGTCTCCCGAACGAACAACCACTGCTCCATTAGCCTGCCTGGCCAGTTTACCCGTTTCAAACGATATATTGCTACCACCTAATTCTAAACTTACTTCAATCTTTTCCATTCTCTTCCCTCATCTTCATTCTTCCTTATAAAAAAAGCGGGTTGCCCCGCTTTTTTTATCTTCTCAGCCCTAATTTGGTTACTATAGCTCTGTATCTCTCCACATCCTTAGTAGTGAGATAGTTGAGAAGTCTGCGACGCTGCCCAACCATCTTCAACAGACCACGCCTTGAATGGAAATCCCTTTTGTTAGCCTTCAAATGCTCCGTCAACTGCTCGATACGAGCGGTAAGCATGGCTATTTGGACTTCCGCCGACCCGGTGTCGCTCTCATGAGTTCTGTATTGAGCCATGATATCGTTCTTCTTGTCCTTGGATAACGGCATACCCTTCACCTCCATTTATAAACCACCGCATCCCAAGTACGCCGTCGGTGAATCGAGCGCCCTAGAGCACGGTTCGCGTGTAATGATAGCATAGTCGCTGACTGTTGTAAATAAAAATCCCCGATTGATTTTCAGCCGCTCTTCGGATTCCTCGTTTTTTACTGCTCCTTTATCTTTATATCAGCCAGCTTTGCCCTGGCCGCTTCAACATCGAGGGATATCCTTCTCTGCAAAAGAAGAGGATCGGCGAAGGCTTCCTCGTCACGAAGGCGTTCGACTATATACATGGACAACTTCCTGCCGTATATATTGCCTGAAAAACCGATTATATGTACTTCAAAGGACCTTTCGGAAGATCCGAACGTCGGCCGGAAACCGATGTTGGCAACTGCCGGAAGCCGCTCTCCGTCAAGAATTGCATATCCGGCGTAAACTCCATTAGCCGGAAGAAGCTTCTCCCGTGCAACAGAGAGATTAGCTGTAGGGAAACCGAGCCCTCGCCCTGCCATTCTGCCCTTTACTACCGTGCCACCGGCCGAATAGAGTCGCCCCAGCATTGCAGATACAGCATGCATATCTCCCTTATCCAAAGCCTCTCTAATTCTAGTGCTGCTTACAGGCTTATTCCGCCAAAGAGCGTGATCAATCCTGTGAAAACCAAAGGCATAATCGGCCGCCAAACGCTCAAGAGCCTCAAATGTTCCGCCACGCCCTTTACCCAGAGCAAAATCCGGTCCCGCTACCAATTCGCACATTCCCGATTGCAAAAGTTCGTCCCGAATAAATTCTTCGGCGTCAGTAGCGGCTAATTCCGTGGTAAAATCCAGGCTGAGCAACTCGTCTATAGCCATGCTCTGCAAGATATCCCTTTTTTCTTCCGTTGTAGTCAATAATAATGGAGAAATGCCGTAAAGAAGAGCATCGGGATGCGAATTGAACGTCACCACTGTAGCAAATGCTCCCAGAGCCTCAGCTTTCTCTTTAAGAAAGCTGAGAAGCAATTGGTGCCCTATATGCAATCCATCAAAAACGCCTACGGTTATTACCCTGCCGCCGTGATGCTTCGGCAAAGGAAAATCATTAAAAAGATACATCATCCAAAACCTTCTTGGGCTTAAGAGAGATGATCCCTTTGGCAAGGCGCATCTCAGCTATTCCTATGAACCCTTTTTCCTCTTCATAGACTCTGTAATCACCGGAAGCAGTCACCCGGGCGGGAACTATTCGGCCATGCTTAAATCGCTCAGCCTGCACCTTATCGAGGCTGACTGCCGGGAGAGAAGAGGCCAGACCGTCTATCTTATGCATAAACGGCATAAAATCTTCATCGGTAAGCATCGGACCGGGAGACTCTATGCCTTTTAACCTTTGTGCCTCTATGCTCTTTTCAAATAGATCGTGCAATGTACAGGCTTCATCTATACGATGCTTGCCCGATGATCTCCTTACCAAGAAAGACATCGCCGCTCCGCACCCCAGAGAAGCGCCGATGTCATAACACAAAGTACGTATATACGTACCCCCGGAGCAGATTACATCCATCATTACGATTGGAGCTTCTCCGGATATGAAATCCACCACTTCCAGATCGTAGATATGCACCTGCCTGAACGCCCTTTCCACCACATACCCCTGACGGGCAAGCTTATATAACCGTTTGCCGCCTATCTTGATAGCAGACATCATCGGCGGAATCTGTTTATACTCTCCTTTAAACCGTCGGACCACATTCAACAGGTCTGCAAGTTTGACATCCGCGGCATCATATCTGGATAGGATACTACCGGTAGTATCCTGAGTATCGGTCTCCACTCCAAGGACCATTTCAACCCGATAGCTTTTTCTCTCCGCCACGGCATACTCCATCAACCTTGTACCCTGTCCCAAAGCAAGGATCATCAAGCCGGCCGCCGCCGGGTCCAGCGTGCCTGCGTGGCCGACACGGCGTTCACCGGTAATATGCCGTACCGCGGACACCAAATCATGCGATGTCATGCCAGGAGGCTTGATTAACTTCAGGTAACCGTTCATCTCAGTCCCAGACGCTCCCGTAATAATTGTACGGTCTTTTGCACTATTACCGAGAGAGGCTCAGAGGAGAGAAAACCAGCGGCAGCTTTATGACCGCCACCGCCCAGCTCTCTGGCTGCTTCCAGAACATTAAAATCATTCTTGGAGCGTAAGCTGGCCTTTATCTTACCATCAAATCGCTGGCTGAAGAGCACGGCAACCCTTACGCCATCCACCGAGCGGATAATATCTATGGCTCCGTCCAAATCCGGCTCCGATAATCCCAAATCCTTAAGCCTATCCTGTCCGACTACCGACCATGCCAGCGTATCCTCTACAACCATATCCTCAATTATAGCAGCCTGCAAGCAAAGCTGGTTGAGCGAACGCCTCTCATATATGCGCGAAGCAATATCGGCCGGGTGCAATCCGTGCTCTATCAGGCCGGCTGCCAGACGATGGGTATGCGCCGTCGTATTGGCATATCGGAAACTACCAGTGTCGGTAAGAATAGAAACGTAAATGCATTCAGCCATATTACGATCTATCGCCACATCCAAAGCACGAGCCAGAGCATGCACTTGCTCACCTACAGCTGCCGCCCGGGGATTAATATATCTATAATCGCCGAAACTGCCTGTAGTGGGATGATGATCTATATTGATCAACGTTCTGGCGTGGCTGAATAAATCCACTCTATCGGAAATGCGTCCGGCATTCTCACAATCCAAAACCAAAGTTATATCGAAATTCCCTGCTAGAACGGTATTTACTTCCTCCACCAGGGGGAGAAAACGATACAACGGAGGAACGCCATCTTCAAGGAATAAGTAGGTTTCCTTACCCATTTTCTTCAGTATACCAGCCATTGCCAGCATGGATCCGATAGCATCGCCATCGGGATTTTTATGGGAAGTTATAAGAAAGGAACGATTATTTATGATAATATCCAATATCTCGTCAGGTATGGCCTCACTCTTCTGCATGTTCATGCCTCTCTTCGCTTACCTGCTTAAGTAACCTCTGTATTTTATCTCCATATTCGATGGATGTATCCAACTTGAAAGTCAGCTCCGGAATATAACGCAGCCTGACACGGCGTCCCAAAACACCCCGAATAAAGCCTGCAGCCGATTGAAGAGCAGCTAAGCTTCCGGCCTTCTCTTTCTCATCGCCCAAGATACTGACAAATACTCTGGCATAGTGCAGATCAGGGCTTACTTTCACAGAAGTAATCGTTATGAAACCTATGCCGGGATGCTTGACCTCTCGCCTGACTATATCGCTTATCTCCACTTTAATCAATTCCTGAACCTTCTCTATCCGTTGTGCTGACATTCAAGCACCTCCTGCAAAATCACCCGGCACGGTTCTTAATCCATATTTCATCGCTCAAAGTTCTCTATTGATCCTTTTTATCGATTCGGCTCTGCCGGTCTTTTCATCGATATCGATAATAACGGCATTAAAAATCATAGGCGGATCAGCAACTTCAAACTTCACAGGCATCTGCGTAACAAATTTACGCAGAATCAATGCCACCTCAACGCCCAAGATGGAATTACGAGGGCCTACCATACCGATGTCCGATATCATGGCTGTTCCCTGCGGCAGCACACGCTCGTCAGATGTCTGTGTGTGCGTATGCGTACCGACCACGGCTGAAACCCTGCCATCAAGATACCAGGCCATAGCCTGTTTTTCCGAGGTAGCCTCAGCATGAAAATCCACCAGTATATTCGGCGTCACATCAGCCAGGGAAGCGGTAATATCATCCATTGCCCTGAAAGGGTCATCCAATGTATTCATAAATACTCTGCCCATAAGCGAAATAACGGCTATTTTATACCCTTGCATATCGACGACCGTCAGAAAGCGTCCGGGAGTACCCGGCGGGTAATTTGCCGGGCGAAGCACATAATCCAGACTATCTATCTCTGCCGCCATCTCACGCCTATCCCAGACATGGTTGCCGGTAGTCACGATATCTGCGCCTGCCAATCTTATCTGTTCCGCCACCTGAGCATTGATACCGAATCCGGCTGCCGCATTCTCACCGTTAACAACGGTAAAATCCACATGGAACTCAGCCTTTATGCCGAGAAGGTGCTCTCGCAAGCAGACCCGGCCCGGTTTACCGATGATATCTCCAACCATCAGAATACGCATATATTACTCCAAAAAAATACCTGGCGACGCTTCAGAGCGCCGCCAGGAATAGTATGATAATTTATTTGGCGTACTCTATCGCCCGGATTTCCCTTATTACAGTAACCTTTATCTGTCCGGGGAACTCCAACTCATCTTCAATACGCCTGACTATATCCTTTGCCAGATTAATTG
>JAQUEL010000017.1 GCA_028685295.1 bacterium | reverse complement strand
GCTGATCCAGACGGGCCTGGGCCTGCTGCGGATTGAATCCCAATCTCATCAGCATTGCGGCCGCTCTGTTCTCACCCTGACGTAATATAGCCATAAGCATGTGCTCCGGCTCTATCTGTGCGCTGCGGGTACGTTTTGCCTCATCACCAGCAGTTTGCAGAACAGCATTAAGTTCCGCTCTATCCGCTTCGGTTCCGGCACTCTCCTTGCCTGCGCTTTCAATCTCCTTCACCAGGGTACTAATATCCACACCCCCGGCCCCAACAAGGAATCCGGCAAAGCCTCGCGGCTCCTGTAGCAGAGTTCTCAGCAGGTGTACCGTATGCGGCGCTTCCAAGCCGGCATCTTTGGCCATCCGGTCCGCAGCATTCAACACCATCTGTGATCTCTTTGAAAGCTTGTTACCCGCTCCTCTGCCTACATTCATTCCCGGCAGAAGGAAGGAGATCATGTCCTTAAGTGATGCAGCATCACTGATTCCCCCAAACGGCATGCCCATGCCGCTATCCAGAAAACCGTGTTCATGAGCGCATCTTTCGCATATCCAGAGCTCTTCAGCCTCTCCGCCGGATATTTTGGTCAAATGTATAGAAGCGTTCTCTTTATTACATATCTGGCATTTCATTCTCTCTTCCCCCTCCTTGCAGATCGGTACTCTATGCTTGTCGCTCGATCCAAGTCTGATATTTCTATCCTTCGAAATAACATTTATGCCCCGAAGGATAATATGAAGTGTATGTTAAATTGTAATCATTATAAAGTATTCTATATCGTCGCTCTGCTAATGTCAAGTCGCTGCCATGAATTTATTTCTCAGTGGTACACCGTGAACAGAGACCGTAAAAGTATATCCTCTGACCCAGAATACGATATCTCTTCCGCACGGATTCCGGCAGACAGTTCTCACTGAGATCATCGGTATAAATATCCTCTATTCTTTTGCATCTGACGCACATGATATGAGCATGCGGCCTGGTATCCGGATCGAAGTTTCTGCGCTCATGGCTGATGGCTATCTCTTCAATCTCTCCCAGACCGACCATAGTCTGCAATGTATTATAAACAGTTGTCAGAGAAACACTGGGGAAACGGCCGGCAATATACGCATATATATCATCCACCGTTGGATGAGAGCTGGTAGTGTAAAGATATTCGAATATAGCTACGCGTTGCGGTGTTATCTTTAAACCCGCTTCGCGAAACCTGCGAATCATCCTCTCAATCTGCATTGCCGATCCTCCTTCCGCTCACTGAGATTTAATGAAATGGGTCTGCCTGCCCAAACTTCAACAAAGATAGGCTCCTATTCCATCCTAAATTTCAAAGATTTTTAATTTGTAATCATTTTAATATAAAAAAATTACAAATGCAAGAGCACGCATGAAGCAAAATAGATGTATTCTAAGCTGCCCCTGGATTAAGAGCGCGCCTTATTTAGGCTTTCCTTTTACATTGCCAAGGATTTCTTCATGCAGAAAAATGGGTGGAAGGAAATGATACGAGAGCCGGTTTTCAGCCCTTCTCAAAAGACAATTCATCATTCCTCACCGCAACTCTTACTGCAGCGCCATCGGTAATCTCTCCTTCCAAGAGCTTCATGGCCAGTTCATCCTGCAGACGCCTTTGTATAACGCGCTTCAGCGGCCGGGCGCCGTAGGCGGGATCAAAACCTTCCTGGGCCAGCCGGGCCTTGGCCTCCGGCGTCAGCTCCAGGGTAATGCCTTTCTCGGCCAGCCGCTGTCTGAGTTGGGCCGCCTGAATATCCACAATACGCTCTATTTCCAACCGTCCCAGCATATTAAAGATCACAATCTCATCTACACGATTGAGGAATTCAGGTCGAAAATGCTGCCGCAGCAGGTCTATAACCGTCTGCCGCGATTTATCGTCTACGCTCTCCCCCAGAAGCTGGCTGCCCAGGTTGGAGGTCATGATGATGACGGTATTCTTGAAGTCTACCGTTCTGCCCTGGCCATCTGTCAACCGGCCGTCGTCAAGCACCTGCAGCAGGATATTGAAGACGTCGGGATGGGCCTTCTCTATCTCATCCAGCAGTACTACGGAATACGGCCTTCTCCTGACGGCTTCGGTAAGCTGGCCTCCCTCATCATATCCCACATATCCGGGAGGTGCTCCCACCAGGCGGGAGACGGCATGCTTTTCCATATATTCGCTCATATCTATACGGATCATAGCCCGTTCGTTATCAAACAGAAAATCAGCTAAAGTACGGGCCAGTTCTGTCTTGCCCACCCCCGTCGGTCCCAGGAAGATAAAACTACCGGTAGGCCTGTCGGGATCAGAGAGACCGGAACGGGAACGCCTCACTGCTCTGGCTACAGCATCCACAGCGGCATCCTGTCCGATAACTCTTCCCTTCATGATGCTCTCCATCTTCAGCAGCCGTTCTATCTCTCCTTCCATCATGCGGGCCACCGGTATTCCGGTCCATTTGGCTACTACCGCAGCAATATCCTCGGCTTCAACCTCTTCTTTGAGCATTCTCTTGTTCTTTTGCAGTTCTACCAGTTCCTTATTGGCCTCTTCCAAAATACGGGTCAAATTGAGTTTGACACCGAAACGAAGTTCGGCCGCCCGGGCCAGGTCTCCCTTACGCTCAGCTGCTTCCTCCTCCTGGCCGGCCCTCTCTATGGTCTCTTTAGTACTGCGAATACGGCCGATTATCTCTTTCTCCTGCTTCCAATGCTCCTTCATACCAGCGCTCTGATCTTTCAGGCTTTCCAGTTCCTCCTCCAGCTTGCGCAGACGCTCAGCCGAGACCTTATCGCTCTCTCGCGACAATGCCTGGCGCTCTATCTCAAGCTGCATTATACGGCGCTCCACCTCATCTATCTCGGTAGGCAGGCTATCGATCTCTATACGCAGACATGAAGCGGCTTCATCTACCAGATCCACCGCCTTGTCCGGAAGAAAACGATCGGTAATATACCTGTTGGAAAGAGTGACGGCAGATACCAGAGCATCATCCATAATACGTACGCCATGATGTACTTCATAGCGTTCTTTGAGACCGCGCAGAATGGCAATGGCATCCTCAACCGAAGGCTCCTGCACTACAACCGGTTGGAAACGACGTTCCAGAGCAGCATCCTTCTCTATGTATTTGCGGTATTCATCCAGCGTGGTAGCTCCTATGCAACGCAACTCTCCCCTGGCTAGAGCGGGCTTGAGCATATTGGCGGCGTCAACGGCTCCTTCAGCGGAACCGGCACCTACTAATGTATGCAGTTCATCTATGAAGAGGATTATTCCTCCCTCGGAAGAGATTACCTCTTTGATCAGAGCTTTAAGACGGTCTTCAAACTCTCCGCGATACTTGGCGCCGGCAATCATGGCACCAAGATCCATGGATACCAGGCGCTTCTCCTTCAATCCCTCCGGCACATCACCACTGATGATACGTCTGGCCAAGCCCTCTACAATAGCGGTCTTGCCCACTCCCGGTTCGCCTATCAATACAGGATTATTCTTAGTGCGGCGTGATAACACTTGAATTACCCGGCGTATCTCTTCATCCCGGCCGATAACCGGATCCAGCTTGCCCTGGCGGGCCGCTTCCGTCAGATCGCGACTGAATTTCTCCAGCGCTTGATACTTACCCTCGGGATTGGGATCCGTGACTCTCTGGCTGCCGCGTATATCGGCCAATGCTTTGAGGATACTCTCCACTGTAGCACCTTTGGAACGCAGTATCTGCCCGGCGACGCCCTTGTCGCCGGCAATGGCCAAAAGCAGATGTTCAGTGCTGACATATTCATCCCGAAAGCGATCTATCTCCTTCCATGCCTGATCGAAAACCAGGCGCAGTCCGTCGGAGATATACATCTGTCCGGCGCCATGCACCTTGGGTACACGGGCTACAGCTTCTTTGAGCTCTGACACTATGCCGCCGATATCTGCTCCCAGCTTAGCTAAAACCGGAGATGCCAAACCATCTTCCTGCTGCAGCAGAGCCATTAGCAGGTGCTCTACATCAACCTGCTGATGGCCGTTTTCCTCAGCCAGCCCTTGTGCTATTTGAACAGCTTCTTGAGCTTTAACGGTGAATTTGTCGAATCGCATCGGCATACCCTCCCGCATAATCTTGAGATTATCTACATTTCAGCATAAAATCCGAAGCGGCCGTTGTCAAGTTTACAGCCTCAAATCCAGATATCCAAATGACTTCATTTGGATATCCGGACACATTTGCGGATCCAGACCTTGGAAATTGGAAGCTTTGCTTCCTCTCTTCAAATATTCAACTCTTCCAATACTCCCGTTTCCATAAAGATAACTCTCTCTCCTATATTGGTGGCATGATCGGCGATCCTTTCCAGAAAACGAGCCACTCTCAGAAGAATAATAGCCTGGCGGATAATACCGGGGTCTTTCTCCATGTAATCAACTATCTCATCGTAGATGCGCCGGTAGAGGGCATCTACTGCATCGTCGTCAGCCACCATCTTTTGCACCAAATCGATATCACGGTTCACAAAAGCCTGTAGGCTCTCACGCAGCATCTTCTGGGCTACAGCCGCCATCTTAGGTATATCTACTATAGGCTTGAACAGGGGCTGTTCGGCCAATGTCCGGGCCAGCTTAGCGATATCTACAGCATGATCGCCCATTCGTTCCAGATCAGTAATGATCTTCATTGAGGTTCCGATAGTACGCAGATCCCGGGCCACCGGTTGCTGTAGAGCCAGCATCCGCATGCAGCGACCTTCGATGGAAATATCCAGATCGTCCACGGCATCGTCCATCCGGATGACCCGCTCTGCCAGCTCAATATCTCTTTCGGATAACGCCTTGATGGCGTGATGAACCATCTGCTCTACCATGCTGCCCATGCAGACTATCTCCTGTTGCATATCGGATAATTGTTCATCAAAGGTCTTTCTGATACTCTCAGTCATAACCTTGCTCCTTTCAACCGAAAATAACCTTTACCCGAAACGGCCGGTGATGTAGCCTTCGGTTCTCTTATCGTCGGGCTTGGTGAATATCTTGTTGGAATCCCCGAACTCTATCAGTTCCCCGCTAAGAAAGAAACCTGTGTAATCCGCTACGCGAGCTGCCTGCTGCATATTATGAGTAACTATGATTATGGTATACTCGCTCTTCAGATCCTGCATCAATTCCTCTATCCGTAAAGTGGAGACCGGATCCAAAGAGGAACAAGGTTCATCCATCAGCAGGATGCCGGGATCAGCTGCCAGCGCTCGGGCGATGCATAGCCGCTGCTGCTGCCCGCCGGACAGGGAGAGGGCGGAGACTTTGAGTTTATCCTTGACTTCATCCCAGAGCGCCGCCCTAACCAAGGTACGCTCTACCAGATCGTCCAACCCTCTGCTTTGCCCCTTCATTCTGGGAGCATAGGTTACATTATCGTATATACTCATAGGGAAAGGGTTGGGACGCTGAAATACCATGCCTACCCGGCGTCGTAATTCCACCACATCCATATCCGGAGCATATATATTGCGTCCATCTATAAGAACCTTACCATTAATACGCACGCCGGCTATGAGATCGTTCATACGGTTGAGCGTCCTTAAAAAAGTGGATTTGCCACATCCTGACGGCCCTATGAAAGCGGTTATTTTATGTGGTTTCAGACAGAGCGTTATATCTTTCAACGCCTGAAATTTTCCATAGTAGAAATTGAGTTTGTTGACATCGATTATACATGCAGCCGTTTCCATTTACCTCTCCTTACCAACTTCTGCGCCATCTGATATAACTCCTCAACACTATGGCGGATGCATTGATCAGAAGCACCAGGGCCACAAGAACCAATGCCGTCCCATACTGCACCTTTTGAGGGATATTCGGCACCTGTGTAGTTATGATATAGAGATGATACGGCAAAGCCATAACCTGATCGAAGATCGACCTGGGCAGCCGTGGCAGGAAGAAGGCCGCTGCCGTAAAGAGAATTGGAGCCGTCTCTCCGGCTGCTCTGCTCACACCCAGAATAGCTCCGGTGAGTATACCGGGCAGGGCCGACGGCAATACTACGTTCCAGATGGTCTTCCAGCGGGTGGCCCCCAGCGCCAGGGAGGCCTCCCGGAAGGATTGCGGCACAGCCTGGAGCGCTTCTTCCGAGGCGGTTATGATGACCGGAAGTATCATCAACGCCAGGGTCAGGCATCCGGCCAGCAAAGAGACCCCGATCTTCAGAAAAAGCACAAAGGCCCCCAGACCGAAGAGGCCGTAAACTACTGACGGCACACCAGCCAAATTGACTATGGCCAGATGAATAAGGCGGTTGAGCCGGCCGCGGCTGGAGTATTCCGATAGGTAAATAGCAGCCATGATGCCTAACGGCAGCGCTATGGCTATGGTTCCCAGCACCAGTAACAGTGTACCCATAATGGCCGGAAAGATACCTCCGGCACGCATACCCATCCTGGGCGCAGAAGATAGAAACTCCCAGTTTACGGCACTATAACCGCGGCTGACAAGGATAAAGAAGATCGCTGCCACCGGCAGAGTAACCAGAACGATAGAGAGATAAAGCAGGCCGTAGGCCAGCCACTCTCCTGTGCCGCGAGGCCTCATCTCCTTATCCCCCTAAACCTGTGCAGAACTATCTCGGCCGTAAAGTTGACGGCAAAGGTTAGCACAAAGAGCATAGCCCCGATGGAAAAGAGAGCATAATAATGTTCCGAATACTGAACGGTCTCTCCCATCTCGGCAGCAATAGTGGCGGTCATGGTCCGCACAGGTTGGGTGATGCTGTGAGGAATAAGGGCGGCATTGCCGGTAACCATCAGAACGGTCATAGTCTCTCCTATGACCCTGCCTATACCCAGCATAACAGCGGCAGTTATGCCTGACAGCGCGACCGGAATCATGATGCGGCTTATGGTCTGCCACCGAGTGGCACCCAAAGCCAGCGATGCTTCTCTGTAATCTCGTGGCACAGATGATACGGCATCTTCCGAAATACTGATGATAGTAGGTAGAGCCATGAAGGCCAGCATGATCGAGCCGGTCATAGCAGTCAGTCCTGTTGGCAAATCGAGAAGGTTTTTGATATACGGTGCCAGGACCAGCAGGCCTATAAAGCCTAAAACTACTGAGGGTATAGCAGCCAACATTTCAACTACCGGCTTTATCGCTTCTCTGATCGACGGTCTGGCTACCTCTGCCAAATATATGGCCGCCGCCACACCCAGAGGAACGGCGATGATTACAGACCCCAGCGTAACCATCAAAGAGCCGGCCAGCAAAGGCACCAGCCCAAAACGAGCCGGAGCGGATATGGGATACCAATCCCTGCCTATCAGAAATGCCTTGAGCGGATATATCTTGAAAAGAGGCAGCGAATTTTTCAACAGGAAGGCAAAAATCAGCATAATGAACACTATAGTCAGCAGACCGCTTGCCTGGATAATGCGTTCAATAATCCATTCAAACCAGCGCTCCGTTAACTTATGCCTCCCTTTGAATTGCCTGCGCTTTCCGGATCTTGGCATCACTAATCATACACCTGCTTTTTCCATTCTGCACCTATTATGGACTTTTTATTATTTAACAGACACAAAGCCCTGCTCCTCGACTATCTTTTGGCCCTTCGGGCTGAAAACGAAATCGATGAAAGCCTTTGCCGTTCCCTGTGGTGCTCCGTTGGTATACATCAGTAGTGATCTGGATAAGAGGTAGGCCCGGCTGCGGATCGTTTCTGCTGACGGCTTGATATAGACGGTGGATTTATCCGCGGCTAAAGCGATATCCTTGACTTTGTCGGATAGATATCCCAGACCTATATAGCCGATGGCATCGGGACTCTGCATCACCTCTTCGGCAATAGCCTGACTGGAGGGCAACATCAGCACATTTTTGCCATATTCCTCCGGCCCCCCGGCATTGCCTTTGCGCAGGATATATTCCAGGAAGAAAACATGAGTGCCGGAGCTGCGATCACGCGATAAGGCCACAATCCTTCGGTCTGCTCCACCCACTTCATTCCAATTGACCATTCGGCCGGTAAATATAGCGGATAATTGGTCCACGTTTAGCTTTCCGATCTTGTTGGCAGGATTGACTATAACTGCTATGCCGTCCAGAGCGACGACATTTTCAATCGGCTCGATCCCTTTGGCTTTGCCCTGAGCAATCTCTTTGTCCGTGATATCCCTGGAGGAAAGGGCAATATCGGTAGTTCCATTGAGTAAGGCCACTATACCCGTGCCGGAACCGCCTCCGGTAACGGCTATGGAAGCTTCGGGATGCATTTGCATATAGGCTTCGGCCCAGACCTGAGCCAGGTTTACCATAGTGTCGGATCCCTTGATCTGAATAAATGTTGATTGCCGCCCGCAGCCGACGGCTATAGCTACACTTGCTATAATCAGTGCCATTATTAAGCTTAAGTTCCTCTTGATCAATTTATGCCGCTCCTTATGCTTTTTCCATTACTATTACCACCATATTCTAATATGCCCCGCTTAAGGCGATATTATACAGATATTAAGAAAATATTAAGAAGACCGGCCGCCGGTAAGAGCGATAAGGTAATATCGTAAGGCGCAAACAATGGGAAGACACTTCTTGCCCTGAAATCAGTTATAAAATATACCATAGAGCTCGCCCAGTATCATCTGGTGAATTGTTTTGGGCAAAGCCAGGAGATAGATCTCACCATCTATATACTCATAGCGCTCGTCGCTATTCTCCGTCAGTTCCAGGAGAGCCTCATAGATCGCCTTCTTCGGCCAGACATCGCAGGCTTGCACCTTCTCTTTGAGCAGGTCTTCACCGGCCGTATCCGACGCCGCATCCTCGTAAGCGGATAGCCTGGCTACCCTCCTGCCGCTGTCGTCCAGCGTATCTATCATCATGCTGTTCTGTGCTTTATTCATGTTATCAGCATAGAACAGCCGGTTTAATCGGTAGCCTTCATTTGTCGGTCAACGTTAGCATTATACAACCATAATGTTAAGCTTATATTAACTCCTGCGGGAGAGTACCCGGGCTTCGTAATTCCTGGCCTCTTCCAACCAAGCGGTACCGACAGGCACGCCGGCCTGCAGACAGTAATAATCCCAAACCGCACCCAACGGCATATTTCTCAATTCATCCATCAGGGCCAGCCTGGCAAAATTATCGTTTTTCTCTTCCAGCGCTACCAGTTGCTCCGTCGGTTCCAGCAGAGCGGCCAACAATGCCTTGAGAGTAGCCCGTGTTCCTATAACGTAGGCTCCAATGCGATTGATGCTGGCATCAAAGTAATCCAAAGCCAGGTGTACCCTCTTCAGAGCATCAGCCCGTACAATCTCCTGCATGACAGCCAGAAGATCGTCGCCAAGAATGACGACATGATCGCTATCCCAGCGCACGCCGCGACTGACATGCAGCAGCAGCTCATCGCAGAATTGCAACAGAGCGGATATCTTGTCCGTCACGGTCTCGGTAGGATGGAAATGTCCGGTATCCAGACAGAGAATCTTGCCGTTGGCCAGGGCATAGCTGACATAAAATTCATGCGAACCTACCACGAAGGACTCGCTGCCGATGCCGAAAAGTTTGCCCTCAAGGGAGTCTTTTATCTCGATATCGCTATGTTTGATTGCGTAAATGGCATCAAGAGATTCTTTTAAAAGCCTTCTGTGAGAGAACCTGTCCGCCGGCATATCCTTGGAGCCATCCGGTATCCATAGATTATGTATTGCTGCCGAACCCAATCTGTTGCCCATAAAGGCGGCAATTTTTCTGCAGCGTCCGGCATGCTCTATCCAGAAGCGCCGTATCCCGGCATCCTTACTACTCAGAGTATAGCCGGTCTCCGCCATGGGATGAGCAAAGAAGGAGCCGTTCATGTCCAGTTTCAAATTATTGGCAGCAGCCCAATCCACCCAGCCTGAGAAATGTTCCACATCCACCTGATTTCTATCTACTCGCCGTCCGCCGAACTCACCATAGATGGCATGCAGATTAACGCGATGCCTGCCCGGAATAAGAGAGAGCGCCTTGAGCAGGTCCTGACGCAGTTCTTCCACATTACGGGCCTTGCCCGGATAATTGCCGGTAGCCTGCAAACCGCTGCCGGATAGAGAAGCGTCCTGCACTTCAAAACCGCCTACATCATCCCCCTGCCAGCAATGCAGAGAGATGGAGATCTCTTTAAGGCGCTGCAACGCCTTATCGGTATCTACTCCCAGCTTACCGTACCGTTCTCCGGCTAGATTATAGGCAGCTTCCACTACGCTATCCGTCATACTCATTGCCCTATCCTCCCGATTTTATTGAAATATCAATCCCTCTTGACCGCTATCCAATCAGGCGTGAAATTATCTCCATCCACGGTTATCAGGCCTACAAAGCTGTCTGCCCCGCCCACGGTGGTGCCGGGGTTGAAGATACCGATATCGTCGATATATTCAAAGGCAGCCTTATGCGTATGCCCGTATATCAGACAGTCGATATTGCCCATAGCCTCCTCGATTGCACGCTCCGACCGCACATTGAACAGATGTCCATGCGTTAAGCCGAAGGTGACGGCCTCAACTATTATAGTCCGTTTGAGCGGCAGTTCAAGACGGACTTCCCAGTTATCCATATTTCCGGCCACGGCATAAACCGGTGCCAGCAGCTCAAGCTCATGTAAAACATCAAAGGAGAGTATATCGCCGGCATGGAATATCATATCGACATCTTCGAAGGCCTCAAAAACCTTGCCCGGCACGGCTTTGGCCCGGCTGGGAATATGAGTATCGGATATAACGCCTATTCTTTTCATCAAGCACCTGCCGTATTAAAACTTCGCCGTTTTTGCTTAAAAACCTGCCGTTGCAGCTGGCAGAAGGGTAAAAGATTGCCGACACAGAATATATTACGATATATCACCTCTACAATTTATAAAAGGAGGCAGGTTGTATGCGACAGTTCAGATGTTTTACAAGTATGCTGGTACTGATTGCGGTAGTGATGACCATCGGGCTAAGCCTGGCTGATGACAGCAAGAAAAAGGGTAAGGAGAATAAACCCAGAGGCGAAGTAACATTGGTCACGAAAAAGAACTTCGATAGCGAGGTTCTCAAGAGCAAAAAGCCCGTGCTGGTAGATTTCTACGCTGATTGGTGCGGACCCTGCCGCATGCTGGCGCCCATTATCGCAGAGATAGCCAAAGAGAAAGCTGAAAGGCTCAAGGTATGTAAAGTCGATTCCGATAAATCCAAGGAACTGGCCGGCAAATATAACATCCGCAGCATACCCACGCTGATTCTCTTTAAAGGAGGCAAGGAGGTTGCCCGCAGCATAGGATACAGGGATAAGAAAGCGCTGCTGGATTGGCTGGCTCCACAGCTGAAAGGCGATAAATAACATAGTTATCGATAATAGGCTCGATACCCCATTACAACGCTTACAAATAAAGAACGCCACCCATATTTTCCATTTATATTGACAGCAAGGGTAGCATGAAGTATACTCTCAATATACCCCCGGGGGTATATTGAAAAAGAAAGCCGGTGATAGGATTGAAGCCCTTGACCATAATCGTGTCAGCGCTGGTAGTCCTGATAATAGCAGCAGCCGGAATGAGTTATGCAGTAAAGAGAAACGGAATGATGAAGAGTAATAAGGAAACGTTTGTAAAGGAGGCGCCAAAAATGGAAGTGCTGCACCTGACAACCAATAATTTCGACAGTGAGGTATTACAGAGCAACAAACCGGTCCTGGTGGACTTTTGGGCTGCCTGGTGCGGGCCCTGCCGTATGGTAGCTCCAATCATTGAGGAAGTAGCCCGGGAAAACGAAGATTCGCTCAAAGTGGGCAAGGTCAATGTGGATGAAGAGAGCGTCCTGGCCTCTCGCTACGGCATCAGGAGCATCCCGACGATGATAATCTTCAAAAATGGAGAGAAGGTGGACCAGATTATCGGCTATGTGGACAAAAATGCCTTGACCGCCAAGCTTAAGCCGTATCTGGCACAGTGAGACTGCGAAGGAGTGTCCGCTCAGAAATAAGGGAAAAGCATTATGGCTGTAAACGATAAACAGGACAAAGGCACAGCGCACGGCGATAATGATCTTTTAGCGCGGCTGCGCCGTATCGAGGGGCAGGTGCGCGGCCTGCAACGTATGATAGAAGAGGGCCGGGATTGCGAAGAGATCATGGTCCAGTTTGCCGCCACCCGGGCTGCCTTCCGTAAGGCCTGCATCTCCTTCATCAATGCCCAGCTGGACCGGTGTCTGGAAGAGAGCTTATGCCATGATAAGGACCCACACCAGGCGGTGAGCAGCCTGGTGCGGAATCTTTCCCGGTTGGTATGAGCTTATTGAAGGAATTACCTCTCTTTATATGCCAGCAGTAGAGCTGAGTTAAGGATTACCGCCAGTGAACTGAATTGGTGTAGAACGGCTCCGGTTATCAGACCGATGATGCCGGTGGCGGCCAGTATAATAGCTCCGACGTTGAAGACTACGGCAAAGATAAAGTTGTATCTGATCCGGGAAAGAGAACGTCGGCTGAGGTCTATGGCTGTGGCCACCTTGGTTAGATCGTCTGCCATAAGCGCGATATCCGCAACTTCTATGGCGATATCGGAGCCGGCTGCTCCCATGGCAATGCCCAGGTCTGCTTGCGCCAGAGCCGGAGCATCGTTAATACCGTCACCAACCATAGCTACCCTGTAATGGCGTTTGAGATCATTAACCGCTTCCACTTTCTCTTCCGGCAAAAGATTGGCCCTGAAATCTATTCCTAAATGTTCGGCTATAGCTGAGGCTGTATGCGGGTTATCTCCCGTCAACATGATTATACGGCATGTTCCCAGCCTTTTCAGACGTGAAACAGCTTCCTTTGCTTCGGGCCTCATAGTATCGGAGAAGGTTATGATACCCATGATCTGCCCCTCCCGGCCCACTATCACAGGGGTTTCACCCTTCCGCTCATGCACACGCAACGCCTCTTCCATATCGTAAGGAATAGTCCATCCCTTATCCAGCATCAAACGCCGGTTGCCTATCAATACAAGCTGCCCTTCTATAACAGCTTCGATACCCAGGCCGCGTCGGCTTTTGAATTCCGTCCGGAGCTTGCGAGGCGATATCCCCTTGCGTTTTGCCTCCACCAGTATGGCTCGAGCCAGGGGATGTTCAGAGAGCCTTTCCGCCTCCAGAGCTATAAGGAAAACATCCTCTTTTTGATAGCCTTCAGCAGGCACTACACCGGCAACCGTTACCCGCCCGGTGGTAAGAGTGCCCGTCTTGTCAAAGGCCACTGCATTCACTTCACCGGCCCTCTCCAGATAGCTTCCGCCCTTTATCAGGACTCCCTTGCCGGCAGCACTGCCTATGCCGGCGACTACAGCTGTAGGCGTGGCCAGAACCAGGGCACAGGGGCAGGCCACTACCAATACCGTTATAGCCTGGGTGATGGAACCGGTAAAGCCCCATACGCCTAGGGCCAGTGCTATTACGGTGGGTACGAACCATGCGGCATAGCGATCCATAATCCTCTGCACTGGAGCCTTCTTCTGCTGGGCGTCTTGTACCAGAGTGCGTATTCGGGCCAGAGTAGTATCCTCTCCCACCTTTGTAGCTTCCACTTCCAATGCCCCGCTCTCCACTACTGTTCCAGTAAAAACTACGGCGCCGGCAACTTTATCGGCGGGAAGATATTCTCCGGTTATAGCCGCTTCATTGATGGATGCTTCACCATAGATAATAACCCCATCCACCGGTATACGCTCTCCCGGCTTGACAATAATCCTATCACCTGCACGCACTTCTGCAGCAGGCACGCTGATTTCCTTGCCGTCACGTATCAGTCTGGCCTGAGTGGGCCCTATATCCAGCAGCTTTCTAATAGCTAGCCTGGTACGATCGGCCGTGAAATCCTCCAGAACCTCTCCCAGAAGCATAATGAAAGCTACCAGGCCGGCTTCCAGGTATTTGCCTGTTATCAGAGCGGCAATTACAGCCAGCGTCACCAGCACGTCCACATTCAGGCTTCGTCCCAGCAAGGTAGCCACAGCACTACGGGCAATGGGATAGATTGCCGTCAATGCACCAGCCAACGTAAAAACAATAGATAAAAGTTTTAAAGATGGGAAATGGCCTATTATCCAGCCGGATAACAACAGCACTCCGACGACGATCAGCAAAAGGCTCTCATAATGTTCCGCCAGAAAAGACGGATGCTCCGTTTTCATCTCGGCTATCTGGTAGCCGGGACGGCCGATGGCACGCATTATATCACCGGGAGCGGTCAGATCGGGATCATAGCTGATGGTTGCCGTTTCATAGATATAATTAAGGTTGGCTTCACGAACACCTTTAAGGTGCGCCAGCATCTTTTCCAGGCTGAGAGCGCAGTCGGCGCAATGCAGCCCTCCAATAGTCAGCGTTATCCTTTTCGTTTTGCTTTTGTTCTCACTCAATAAAGGCTCTCCTTTTTCAAAAGAGAACGGTTTTAGTCTATTATTCTTACCCTGATTTGGCGATGATTATCCTTGTACAGATTTTCTCAGAGTTTTTGCCTACCGGATATCAGCCCAACAATACCGGCGGCTACGCCTGCCTTAAGCAGATCTATAAGCAGAAACGGAGCTATGCCCAGCCCGAAAACAGCTGTTGCGGTGCTTTGAGCCTTACCGGTAACAGCAAACCAGTTGAAGAGCCATATTGCGCCACAGGCATATATGATCACCATTCCGGTAACCGCTGCTGCAAAGAGTCTCCATATTTTGCCGGCGCAATAATTTTCCACCAGCAAGCCGATAACCCAGGCGGCAATAACAAACCCCAGCAGATATCCGCCGGTGGGTCCTAACAGAGCAGCCGGGCCACTTTTCCACAAGGCAAAGACAGGTAACCCGAAAACACCGGCGGCAATATAAGTAACCTGAGCCAGGGCCGCCCTGCGTCCCAGCAGTAATGCCGATACTAAAACAGCTAAAACCTGTAATGAAACCGGTATTGGAGTGAACCACAGTTTAAAAGATATTTGGGGTCCGGCAGCGGACAGCGCTGCCGCTCTATCTCTTTCTTTTCTCTCTGGCTCAAATGCTCTATATCCGCTATATACTTCATCAATCTATTATAACCCCGGATATAGCTTCCTACATAGATCTGTTGCACCCCGAACCTTCCCGTTCAGAGTCCAATATGTTTCTGAACTTCTGCATATTACGCCATCAGGGCATATCAGGAATTTCCCACCATCACAAAACTGATGGTACCCGCTCCGCCGGCTTTTTATATTAACTGAATAGCAGTCGAACATCCTCGCCGGTAAGGGATTTAAAGAAGCTACTCTCAGCGGTTATCAGCTTGTCCACCAGATCTTTTTTACGCTCCTGCAACAGGAGGATCTTCTCCTCCACCGAATCCCGGACAACCAGTTTGTTGACGAAGACCGGCTTCTCCTGGCCGATACGATGCGTACGGTCGGTAGCCTGGCGCTCCACCGCCGGGTTCCACCAGGGGTCCACATGAAAAACGTAATCTGCAGCGGTGAGGTTGAGACCTACTCCACCGGCCTTTAGGCTTATAAGAAAGAGCGGGATATCGGGGTCTTTCTGAAAGATATCGATGCGCTCCTGGCGATCTGTGGTACGGCCGTCCAGATACATATAAGGAATATGGCGAGCCTGCAATTCCTTTTCAATTTCCTTCAGCATCCTGGTAAACTGCGAAAAGACAAGCGCCTTGTGTCCCTCCTCCCGGAGTGTCTCCACAGCCTCCAGTAGCACGTTCATCTTGACCGATCCGCCTTTGAAACCGGGGTCCGCCAGAACCGGATGATCGCATATTTGACGCAGGCGTAGCAGGCCCTCCAGGATCTTCATCCGCATATTGTTTATGCCTTCCGTCTCGATCATGTTCAGCAGATAAGCCCGGTACTTATCCCGGCACAAGGTATACACTTTCCGCTGAGCAGGCTCCATATCGCAGTAAACGATGCATTCGCTGCAGGGCGGCAGTTCCTCAGCCACCTGTTTTTTGGTTCGCCGTAGAATGAAGGGATAGACTAGATGGCGTAATTCTTTAATCGCACTCCCATCTCTGTTACGTTCCACGGGATTGGCAAGTTCCTTACGAAAATAATCCAGGCTGCCCAGCATGCCCGGATTGAGAAAGGCGAATTGCGACCAAAGGTCCAGGGTGGAATTCTCCACCGGTGTGCCGGTCAGCACCAGGCGATGATCACAGATCAGATGTCTGGTCGCCCGGCTGGTAAGCGCTATGGGGTTCTTGATGGCCTGGGATTCGTCCAGAATAACATAATGGAAACGATATTGCCGCAGCATCTTCTCATCTCGCAGCATAATGCCGTAAGTAGTCAGCACCAGGTCGTAATTGTCAAAATGAGCCTGGTCATCGGGACGGTCTCCGTCGGCATGTATCAGGATACGAAGCTCGGGGGTGAAGCGCTCTGCCTCACGGGCCCAGTTGGTCAGCAGGGAGCGCGGCATGACGATCAGACTGGCTGCCTGCGCCTGTCCGCTCTCCTGCAGCGAAGCCAGAAGGGCTAGTGCCTGCACTGTCTTGCCGATGCCCATATCGTCGGCCAGACAACCGCCCAGTTCATAATCATGAAGAAAATGAAGCCAATCGTAGCCGGCTTTTTGATATGGTCGCAATTCGCCGTTAAAACCTGACGGTAGTGCCATCGGCTCAATGCCGGTAAAGCCGCGCAGACGCCCGCATCTATCTTTGAACTCCGCATCGCTCTGAACTTCATCGGCTTGGTCCAATGCGGCTTCCAGCAGGGTTATCTGCGACTTGCGCAGATGTAGGCTGCCACCATCCTCCTCAGCAAGCTCGAAGATGTGCCGGTAGCGCTCCAGCCATTCCCGAGGCAGTTCCCCGATGGAACCATCGACCAGTTTGACGTAACGCTCCCGCTTCTTCAGAGCGCGACGGAATTCGGCCAGGGAGAGCTCGATATCGCCAAAAGTAACGACGGTCTTGAGATCGAACCAGTCGATTTCCGAACTCACCACCATGGATATCTTCGGCGTATTACGGTTGATCCTGATACTGTCGATGTTCTCCTCGCCGTATACCTCAAAGCCGCTCGCAGCCAGACGGGGCAGGTAGCTGCAGATAAAATCCACCGGCGTAACCGCCTTACGCAGTTGAAAAAGTTGAGCGGCATCTCCGCGCTTCAGGCCGAACTTTGACAGGCTCTTCCAGATGGTCTGTTCCTGCTCCGGCTGCCGATGTATGCGCAGCATGGCAGAGCCGTCCGGCAGGGCATGAACAGTGCAGGACGGCGATTTGGTCTCATACATGACCTCCGCTTCGCCGTAGGCAAAGAGCAATTCCGCTCCCAGCTCGCCGCTATCCTCATACAGATAAAGGCGTGGCACCGGCTCGGCCTCTATATCCCGCCACTCCGGCAGAGCATCTCCATCCATGTTTAGGGATTCGGCCAGCGGCCCCAAATATCGCTGATAAAAAGTGAGACGATCTTCTTCAGGAATGACGATGGGCTGCATTTTCAGCAACATCTCGGCCAGCTCCGGCTTGTCAGCGGTAAAGAGCGTGGAGCCGGAAAGCAGCCAGGCGTATTTGGAGGAGATGATCTGCGTATGCGGGCTTTGCAACGGCAGCTTGCAGCCGCCGACCAGAGCCGACCCGGTCAGGCACAAACCTTCCGGCACGCGTTTGGCTTCCAGCTGCACGGTCGCCGGCTCTAAAAATATCTCCAACGGTGTTTTCAGCGGGCTTTTCTCTGTGCCGAAATAGATGCCGTTCCCTCCCAGAGCCCGGATTATGATATCGATATTTTCGCCCCGAAAACCATAATAACAATGATCCTTTACCAGTTTACCGATTAGAGCGTGACAGCCGTCACCTATTTGCAGCCAGCGACAGCTGTCCCTACCCGAACTGTAACGCAAGGATTTTGCCTTTCCGGAGAGCTTCTTACGGGTGATTATCTCTCTGACGGCTCCGATGTCAGAGAGACCTTCCCCGTCGAAGTACGAAAGAGCCAGAGCGTAAGGAATGATTCGCCACTCCCAATCATCGTGCTGCAGACTGAAAACAAGTATCTCCTTGGGTTGTTTGGCGGAGGTATACGCTTGCGGCTGCAGAATACTATCCAGCGAATCGCGCCAGGTATTCCCCATCCTGTCGTCAAAATATGTCTTGAGCTTGAGAGCCGCCGCCACCATATGTTTACAGGTAAGAGCTGCATGAGCATAGGGACAATCACAGCAAAATATCACCCCGGCTCTCTCTTCAGAGCTGAAAAGTGCTTCAACTTTATAAGGGTACGGCCGGCTGCCCTCTACCAGCAGCAGCGCCCCCTCGGCATTGATATCGGCTATCTCCACCCGTCCCTGATGATAGTAAATCTGCCCTCTCGCCCGTACGGCAGAAGCAGCCCTCTCCAATATTACGTCAATATCTATATTGGCCGCTGACGACCTGTCGATAGTCGATATACTCATCACATCACATCACCCTTGAATATGCTATGGGAGATAGCAGGGAATGTCAACCGGGAGGATTGTAAGGCGTTCGCCCGGATTTGCCTGGCAAGCATCATACCAGACGATTACATGCTTAGACAAATTCATTGCTACTCTCAGATCCTCACCGCCGCTCCCGGCCGCAGCAAATAGATCCATCTCTCCAGGACACGCCGGCAGGTGATGCGCTCCACCGCCAGGCTGTAGGCCCTCATTTGAGTTGTATATCTGACACGGGCTGTTTCGGCTTCCTCCGGGCCCAGCCTGTCCGTTTTGTAATCTATCAACATATAACCGTCGTCCATCGGAACAAGGCAATCTATAATGCCGTAAAGGGAGACATGTTCTCTCTGCAGTTGATCCGGCGGTATATCGGGGTAAACTTCAGCCGCCGGCAGCAGAAGGCTGAAGGGAAGTTCACGGCGTAGATTATGACGCTCCGCCAGGATGCGCCTGCCAAGATCGGAGCAGAAAAAAGTTGCTATCTCCTTAACCAGAATAGAGGCCGTCTCTTCCTGCCGCAGCAATCCTCTATCCGTCATCTGCTGAATTTGCAGAGCTATACCGACTTCATCCAGCGCTCTATCCAGATTCAGATGCTGCAACACCAGATGGTTGATTGTACCGACAGCAGCTGCGCCCGGCCGTCTGCCCTCTGACCGGGATATGGCAGCAGAGAACGCAAACGAAACCTTCGGCTCTTCCAGCAGTTCATCATCCCATTCATAAGCGTGCCCTGCGGACTCAGCCGTCGGTTCTCGGCTGTTGATCTCTAACTCCTCTGCCGGCCATAAGCTGTACTGTCCGCCTGTATCCACCGTGGGGATATTGCCGGATGCAGGGTGGTTAACCCCTACCGGCCCCGGCAGCAAATGTTCAATTTCGGTTATCCGCACTCTCTGTGGCAAACCGGCAATTGAAGCAAAAGGATATTTCCAACCAAGCGCCCGGTCAAGCCGGGCTGTAACGCCGGAGTCGGGGGAACCGGGGGGCTGTTCGAGATTCTTCAGAAAACTCCAGGCTCCGTTCCCTGTATGTACTTGCCGCTGCAGTTCCGCAGCGTGTACCAAGGATATCTTCCAAGCCGACTGGTCTTCAAGTATATCCTCAGGCGACGGTGACATCTCCAGCCCTAAAGAAGCCAGAAAGAGCCCTCCATCTCTGTGCCTGAGCAGTGCCGGCATCAACCAGTCAAGGAATCCGGAAGCTGCCGCCAGCCGATATAACGGAAATGCCCGGCTCTGATGATCGGAGATGCTCCAGCGCTGAACGGCGGCATAATGCTTCTTGATGGAGGCAGTCATGATCAGGCGTTCCCGTGCCCTGGTCATAGCCACATAAAGTACACGCAGCTCTTCAGCCAAACTATCCTGCCTAATGGCTGCCGCCACCGCTTCACGGGCCAGCGTAGGGTAACGCAAACGTAGCTTCCTGTCATAGCAGGAAAGGCCCAATCCCAGACCAGAGCCGCGATGGATCAAAACATCTCCCCTGGTGTCATCCAGATTAAAGCGCTTGCCCAGATCGGCCAAAAAGACTACCGGGAATTCCAGGCCCTTACTCTTGTGGATGCTCATGATACGTACTACATCTTCACTCTCTCCGAGGGCCCCGGCTGTGCCCAGATCTCCCTGGTTCTGCCTCAAATTCTCAATAAAACGTAGAAAACGAAAGAGATTCTGCCGGCTGAAACCACCGAACTGCCTGGCTCTGTCATAGAGTGCCCGCAGGTTGGCGCGTCTCTGTCCACCGCCGGGAAGGCCGCCTACATAAGCCAGATAACCGGTTTCGGCATAGATGCGCTGGATCAGATCGGCCAGAGGCTGCCGCCTGGCCGTAGTTCGCCATTGATCAAGATGAAAGAGAAAATCACCGACAGCCTCTGCCGGATCACCCTCCCCGGCGGCGGCAGCCTGCAACGCATCATAATAATCGCCCTGCCTATCGGCCAGCCGAATACGGGCTAGATCATCTTCGTGCAAGCCAACTAAAGGCGAACGCAACACCGCTGCCAGATGAATATCCTGGCGAGGATTATCTATGATCTGCAGCAAAGAGAACATGGTCTCTACCTCAACAGCGTTGAAATAACCGCCTCCCAGATCGGCGTAAGCGGGTATGTCGCAGCGGCGCAGCTCTTCCAGCAGAAGATTGGCCTTGATCTTGGTGGAGCGAAGCAGGATAGCCATATCACTGTAGCGGACGGGACGCATCGCTCTGCTTCGCTTGTCATATACCTGCAACTCTTTTTCCGGGCCTTCTCCCATCAACGCACGGATACGCCGGGCTATAAGGCGTCCTTCGCGCTCAATGTTCTCCAGATCTTCCGGTCCTTCTTCGGCATTTTCATCGTCTTCAATTTCGCCTTCCTGCCCGTCAATCTCGTCAGCGGTACAGAGCCACAGCTCCGTCTCCGGAAATTCCAGCTCGGCGTAATACGCCTCATCTTCACCATCATCGGCATAGGCCTTAAATGCGCCATATTTCAATCGGTGGTTCTCATCATAATCGATACCACCCAGTTCCGCTGTCATTATCTGCTTGAAGACCAGATTGACTCCATCGATAACCGTTCGGCGGCTGCGGAAATTATCTCCCAGAATGATCTTTACCCTTTCATCCGGGGCACTGCGACCGTCATCTGACGGATAAGCATTGTATCTTCCCTGAAAGATGGCCGGATCAGCCAGCCTAAAGCGATAAATGCTCTGTTTGACATCTCCCACCATAAAGAGATTGGGTTGCCCGTCCTCACCGCCGCGACGGGAAACCAGTCTCAATATGGTATCCTGCAGTTCATTGATATCCTGGTATTCATCGACCAGAACCTCTTCAAAGCGCTCTTTCAATTCTAAAGCTACTTCAGAAGGTATCTCACAGCCGGGCCTGGATCCCTCACCCAACAGCAGCTTCAAACAAAGATGTTCCAGATCGTTGAAATCCACCAGGCGATGATCCTGCTTGGCTTCGAAAAAGGCAGAGGCAAATCGTTTGACGAGCGCTGTCAGCGTCTGCGCTAGTGGTGCCGTTTGATAAATCTCCTGTGCCAGCATAGCAACCGGGCGATTGAAGCGCTGCTGTAGAGTATCCACAATTCTCTTAACAACCTTACGTCGTTCCTGCACTCGTTCCTTCAGCCTCTCATCGACCCCATCCTTAGCTCTCACCGGCGCCAGCTTAACAAAGGCAACCCCCTCAAATATATGCATCAGGTCATCCCAGCTGCCCCCCCGGGCTACTTGCAGCACCTGCCCGACGGTATCGACATCCGCTTGTAAAGCTGAAGCATAAGCAACCGGACCGCCGGGACAGCAACAATCATGCAGATTAAGTTCAGTAAGCTCTGCCGCATAGGCCAGAGCGGCCGCTGTTTCCTCTATGACGGCAGATAGCCAACGGGTTTCTGTCAGCGCTTTATCATTAGGAAGGTCATAGGCAGAGGCCGCTTTATCCAACCAATCCAGCGGCCAGGGCTGGCTCCAGGCAAAATCATAGAGCTTGAGAAGTGTTGTGGTCAACATCTTTTCCTGGCCGCCGAAGTACTCCAGCAACTCCGTAAAGCCGGGCAAAGATGAATAGCTTTCCTCGTAAAGACTCTCCAAAACTTCCAGTCTCAACAGGTCAGCTTCATCGGCATCCATGACGCCGAAGGCCGGGTCCAACCCCTCCAGCCGGTAGTAGTACTGCCTGACGATTTTAAGACAGAAGGCATGCAGGGTGGAGATGGAGGCTCCCTCAGCCAGAACCATCTGGCGGTGCAGATGCTCACGCCGCCGCTCATTCTCCTCTGGAATTTCCGCCAGTGTCTTCCTTATACTATCGATGATTCGGCTGCGCATCTCCATGGCTGCCGCTTCAGTAAAGGTGACCACCAGTATGCGGGTAACGATATCATCTATATCACCGGGCTTCAGAATATGCTGAATGATGCGCTCCACCAATACGGCTGTCTTACCGGCTCCAGCAGCGGCGGAAACCAGAATATCGGAACCCCGTAGATCAATGGCCCGTTGTTGAGCCGGGGTCCAGGAAGTACCGCCTGTGGCAGTAGCTGCCGGTTGTTGGTCGCTAATTGTTAGTTTTACGCTTTCCATGCTTATTCCCTATTGCCCGGCGATTGCCATGCAAACAGACCGGGGTATCTAAACGCACTCCTATGCTGATTGACCGATCCGAACTCTTGTCTCCTGCTTCCTGCTCTGTTTCTTATATATTCTATCTGCCATAGCATTGAAAGCCTGCTCACGAAAGGCCCTGTCCAGCCGGCGCCAGTTGTTATCCGGCAAAGAGGAATCAAAGGCGCATATCGGTTTGAATTCGCAGTACGTGCAGGCGGTGCTGTTGCCACGGCGGAAAGGAGCAATCTCAGGCTGCCCCTGCAGCACCCGATTGCCGATTTCAGCCAGAGAAATACGAGTATAATCCGCCAGCAAACGCAAACGGTCAACGCTCACCGCTCCGCAATGAGCAACCGGATTGCCATCCTTTTTCAGCGATAGGTTGACCAGTAGTGATTCCTGGCCGGGAGCCAGTTTCCTATCCAAAATATGTTTGGTATCTTCCGAAAAAAGACCATTCATCTTCAATCTTTTGCGATACTCACGAGCTACGCTCTCCTCATTCCAGGGGCCGTCAGCCCTGAGAGGAGGATCGTGCAACGGAGCATAGAAGAGCCCGCCGATTACTGATAAAGAAGAATGCAGCCGACGGCCATACTCTTGAAGCAAAGCGGCATACGCTGTAAGCTGTAACGATAATCCATACATTACATCTGCAGGGTCCAGCCTGAGACGCTCGCTTCCCTTGTAATCTATGATTCTCCATTCGCCGGATGGTGCAGCATCCACACGATCTATGCGCCCTTCCAGTTCCAAACGCCGCCCGCCGCTCAACTTGATGCTCAGCGACGGCAATGGTTGCCCATAGCCGAAGTCCAGCTCCACACCTACAGGACGATAAGCCGTCTGCCGGGCCGCTTCAGTATAAATAACAGCTATCCGCTGCATTACTGCCGTCAGAGTATCCGCCAAATAACGATACTTATTGCTGCTGAGAAGTATTTCGTTTTGCAAACGCGGAATAAGCTCTTCACAGATACGTCCCATGATCTCGGCCGCCTCCTCCGGCCCCAGTTCGCCCCAATCAAGACCGTTCTCCTGTAAAGCCAGAACAAAATCACGCATGGCGGCATGCCTGAAAACACCAGCGTGGACAGCCTCCATTTTGAAAACGCTACGCTCTTTCAAGCCCAATAAATGCGAGGCGTAATATGAGAAAGGACAGGCGGTAAAACGCTCCAATGATGATACGCTGCCATGCAGTACCGGACCGACCATCTCTGCCATGACGCTCTCAGAGAGTGGCTGTGCCCGGTTGGTATGGTTCAGAGACTGAAGCAATTTTCTTTCCCGGCCGGAGCCGGAGGCATCCAGCAGCAGCCGATAAAGGTCTATCCAAAGGCCCTGCGGCTTTAGCTTCTCGGAACCCTTCTGTCCGGATTCCTTCCAGCTGGAGCGCATGGTCTCTAATCGGCTTATCAGGTAGAAGAGAGCTTCTTCGCGACCGATAATAAAATCTTCGGCCGACCCATCGGCCTGGCTCTCTCCGGGCTCGATGGGCCAATTCTCTGTTCTCAGGCCGGGAAAGAGTTCCTTGATATGCGTCACCACCGATGATAGCGATCGTGATCGTCCTTCAGCATCCGCCAGAGAGTAACTAAGACTGAGATACTCTGAGGCTCTGGTCAGGGCCATATAGGCAAAATATCGCTCTCGCAGCAATTGCTCTCGGCTGGATGGCGCCAATTTCAATCCGCCTTCTTTCAACAGCCGGCGATCGGTATCGCTGAAGATCATATCCTCGCCGGGCAGGGCCGGGAAAGAACCGTCATTCAGTCCGATAACAAAAGCCGCCTTGATATGTGGAAAACGGGCTCTGTCTATGGATCCGGCTACGGCTGCATCCATTCCCGGAGGTATCAGGCCCAGATCCACACTTTGCAGAGCAGCTTCCAGCAATTCCAGAAAGGCACGCGGGCTTATTTCCGTCTCGTCCAGAAATTCCATCATCTGGTCCAGCAGCCCTATGATCTTACCCCAGGCCCCGGCATGCTCCTCCGCTTCCTCAATATGGCCGAACTCCATAGCCTCCAGATACCACCGTTCCAGTATTTCACGCACCTGAAGGCGTTCCAGCAGGTCATAAACTGCCAGACAGGCACGGCGAACAGTAAGGCCCTCGGCAAAGTCAGAGCAAAACTTTCGTAAATTATCCGCCACTATATCACGGGCCCGGTTAACACGGTCAAGTAATCTTTCGGTATGCTCCCCGGGTATGTTGTTGGTTTGTTGATCGTTGGTTTCGGGATTCTCATGCGCACTCTGTTCAGACTCCAGGCTTCCGGCTTCTGTATCAGAGGGTTCTTTCTCCCGCAGCATCTCCGCCCGGTAGGTCCAGGGTGGCATATCCAGCCAGCTGCGACGGCCTCTGATACCATGCGCCAGAACATAGTTCTCCAGCACGTCGCAATCATCCCTGTCCAAGGGGAAGATATCCGTCTTCAGGCAGGAAAAAACAGCTTCGTAAGACCAGTCTGTAATCTGCAATTCCACTGCAGAGCGCAACAATCCCACCAGCGGATGATGATTCACCGGGTGACGGCGATCAATAAAGCAGGGAATGCCTGCCTCATCAAAAACGGCTCGGATGAGATCAGCATAATCCTCCAAATTGCGTGCTATCACGGCGCAATCCCGCCAGCGATAGCCCTGATCACGGCAGAGCCTGATTATCTCCCTGGCCACCCATTCTACCTCGGCCCTGGGATTGGCGGCGGCACGCAGATGCAGGCCATCCGGCATACCCTGAAAGGGAGTACGATTATATCCGGGGTAGAACCGCTCCAGGTGAATAAGCGTAGGCTTGGAGAAACGTAACGGAGCAGAGGGCTGCAGCAGCACGGGGGGTTCTATAGATATCTCCGGTTTATCGGCTATGCCCTTAAGGCTGTTATATGTTTCCAGGATATCTGAGAATATGCCGCCGTTTTTAGGTTTGCGACCGGCCAGATCAGGAGGAAAAGAGAGGGCGACGTTCATTTTAGATACTGTTTCCAGCAGCGCCTCGATCATAGCCAGTTCCTGAGGAGTAAAACCGGTAAAGCCATCTATATATACGAAGGCACCCTTGCCGATATGCCAGCGGCCGACAGCAGCGGCAGCCAGATCCAGAGCATCATCCGGATCCATGTAACGGCTCTGCCGTAGACACTCCTCAAAATCGCCGTAGATCAAGGCCAGCTCCCGCATCTTTGGCAGCAGTGCCCGACGGCGGCCATCTTTTTCGCCAAAGGAAAGAGTGTCACAGTGTTCGGCAAGATCTTTTGATGTTATGCGGTAGCGATGAAGCTCACTGATAGTTGCAGCCAGGCGATCGACAGTACCTGAATCGGCATGTCTGAAAACCTCCAGCTCAGAGCAGCGTCGTGATAACCTGTCGCGCAGCAGCATACGCTTGCCCTGCTCATCTATCAAGAGCCCTGAGGCGCCCCCAACACTCTTCAGCACCTCCGCCGCCAGACGGCTGAAGCCCGTAACGCGCAGTCGGAAGCTGCCTGCCAAGCCACTTCCGGACAGAATCTCCCGCTCCGTCCGGAAAGCCGCCTGCTCCGGGACCAGCACCAGAACAGCCGGACCGTCGTTACTGCCGAGCAATTCCGATCTGATGCTCTCGTATATGTACTTTGTCTTGCCGTACCCGGCCCGCCCCAGGATAAACCGCAGGCTCATATACCGCTCCAATGAATAAAGCTCGGCTTACAGAAGTAAAAGCCGTATGCTTACATTGTAGCGGCTGCCGGTCAGGGTTTCAAGGGAG
>JAQUEL010000094.1 GCA_028685295.1 bacterium | reverse complement strand
TGATGGGTTGATTTATGCACCAGCAAGCCGCCGCTGTTCTCCTTCCGCCTATGCCATCTCCTGAAATAATCCGCTCCATGCACGGTATCCAGCAGATATTCGAAATCAACGTTCAGCACTTTGCCTATAATTCCATCCTTTATGCCTTGCTTTATAGCAGTAACATAGGGAGCAAATCTATAATTGAAGGTAACGATGATCTTTCTGCCGGTCCTCTTCTCTGCTTCCAGAATAGCATTGCACTTCTCTTCATCTATAGTCATGGGTTTCTCAGTTATAACATCCATACCTGCTTCCAGAGATTTGATGATATACTCATGGTGATAACGGTCCATAGTAGTGACGATAGCGACATCAGGTTTCTGCTCGGCCAGCATCCTGTCGCAGTCATTATAGGCCGGACAATCCGCCCCGGCCATCTCCTTCAAGGCCTCTATTCTTAAAGGATTAGGATCGTAAATTCCTACTATTGCAGCATACTCCGCCAGTTCTTGCACCATAGGTCTGGCATACATGTACATAGCCCTGCCGCTGGCGCCAATAAATGCGTAACGTTTTTTCATTTCCTTGTTCAACTCCCTATAAAATCTCTATTTTGCTCTTTCTATGAGCATACTCTGCAATAAAAGCATCATAATTATTTCCTCATTGGCCATCCAGAAAAATGATATTTTCCCCATCACCTCCATGATTACTTTTAAATGCTTCAAGATATCCCGTTTTTATAAATGTGATGTCGGGACGTAACACATCCAGAGCCATAGCAAATAAAAATTGCTCATACCATACCAGCTCCTTCTTTCTCCTTCAGGGCTACGCCTTTGGAAACTTCATAATAAGGATCTGTTTGGAAACCCACCCTCTGCTTTGAAGCCATCGTTATTGAAACAGCGATGTTACACATACATTTTTACTTCCACAGGACTCACAAAACACCTCTTTATTTATATTGCGCAAGTTGCTCAATATAAGCCCTTTTAAGGCTATTTTTTTACAAAAATTGCTCTTTTTAGTATAATAATAAATAACTCCAAGCAAGGATGAGATTATGAGTATATTCGACGCGGTAAATATCGGCAATTCCGACTTCACTATCCAGCATAGCAAGGGAGAGTATAGCCCTTCGATCACCGTTAATCGTCATTGTCACAACCGGTATGAGCTATATCTACTTTTGGAAGGCAATGTCAATTATTTCATTAGAGAAAAGATCTATAACCTTAGCGAGGGAGATATTGCCGCTATCGGCATATATGATTTTCACAGAACTATTTATCCAAATAAGAAAGCCCCTTTTGAGCGCATAGCCATACACTTTGATAAGGATTTTTTAACAGGTATTGATTTTGACCTGGCGGGTATTAACCCCCTTAACATCTTTGAAACAGGCCAGGATGTAATCCAGGCGGATGCTGACACTAGAAAGCGGATCACCCGTATCACGGAACGTATGTTATCTATGAATGAAGGGAACAACCGAGTCGGCAAATATCTACTTAAACTTCTCTTGGCAGAACTCCTTATAGAAGTTCATCTATTGATGAAAGATTTGAAAAAGAACAACCCTTTTTCAGTGACAAACGAAATAAAGCAGAAGGTTACTCAGATAATGAAGTATATCAACAAAAATTATTCTTCAAAACTATCGCTGGCCGGCATCGCTGACGAATTCTATATAAGCCGTTATTATCTGACTAAAGTTTTCAAGCGGTATTCAGGCCTGACCGTGGTTGAATATATCAACAACGTACGTATAAATGAATCTTTGAAGCTTCTTGAGAGCTCAACAGACAGAGTTTCCCAAATCGCTTCGGCGGTGGGTTTTAACAGCGCCGTGCATTTTGACAGGGTATTTAGAAGTACCATGCAAACTTCTCCACTCAAATATCGCAAGCTGATAGAAACAGGAACTTACTCTAGAACAGAGCTATAGGCACCACTGCAGCCGGCAGCAAAAGGCTGCCGGCCGCCCAAGCATAGCGTCGCACTACGCTTACGCTTGCTTCGTTCTCTGTCCGCTCTCCTGTTTTGATAAAGGACAGGCCAGTGCGCAGGCTTCGAAATTGCATATTCGATGTTTCTTTATAATATGAAGCTGTTTCAAACTATCAGCCAACTTCTCTGCATCTATCTTGTCAGGGATAGGCATTTTCATGTTCCAGCCCAGAAAATCTACTCCTTCCGCACCTACCATGGAATAGCGCTTGGCCCAGTCGCAGCGGTTACGGTCCAGGAGATAGAAACGCTCTTCGTATCCCTCTACACTTATGGAGGCTTCACCGCTTAAAGCCCTGGTATGGCAGGCCGCAGCACAATGGTCACAGGATGAACATGCAGTCAGCGGCGACCTATCTGTAGATACGGGATCAACCTCCATCTCAATATCCGTGACTATGGCGATAAAGCGGATGTTAGGGCCAAACTCCGGCGTCAGCACGAAACCTCCCTTGCCGATATGCCCCAACCCGGCGGCTACGGCAGCAAAACGGTTGGAGAAGATGTCCGGTTGCTCTCCGCGAGGATTGTTGATAAAGGAGCCTGTGCCACATAAATCGAAAGTAGCCACAGCATTGAAACCACAATCCTCCAGTAAGCGAATAAGACGATATCCCATTAAATTAAGCAGCTTGGCGGTTTCATATTGCGCAAAAGCATACGGGCCGACAGCCTCCGCCGGAGGCATAGCAGTGCGAGCCACTGTAGCTGCCGGAAGGCGCATTCCGGCTACAATAACAGATTTGGCTCCCGGCAGATGATCATCAGGCGATAAAACATGAACTCTTTCCGTAGTTATCTCCGGATCGTATTGCGTAAAATACCGCTGCGACCTATTCTTCGCAAGAAGATACTCCTGTCCTTCGAAAGCAGCTTTCAACTGCGGCAGCAGAGCAGAAAGTCGCTCCGCCGGGGCTATACCGATGAGATCAGCACCCAGACCGGCCAGCAAAGCCTTGGCCCTGCGACTCCATTCGGACGGGGATAATGCCGGAACCTGCGGCAGCAGAGGGATCTCCCAGGATGTGGGGGTTAATTCAGCACTGGTCAGAACTGTTGCAATCTTAATTTCCCTACCTGGAAGAATACCGCTGATCCTCTTTTTAACTACCTCTTCCGGTATACCTGTCTCTCCCATGGCACTGTAACCCATACGCTCCAGTTTACGGGCCAGATCGTAGGCAGCATTCCTCAGCATGTAATCATGCGTAAAAAGCGTATGAGCATCATGGCGCGGTTTATCGTGCAAGACCAGCGTAACAGCGGTAACAGCATCGGGAAGCAGGGCCTTGATGTCAACTCCACAGGCTTCAAACTCCGTGACCGGCGTTATCACTACATGATCTATACCCTGCCTGTAGGCTATGCCTTGAAGCCTTTCTTGCGCCATGCGCCCGGGGTTGGCATTATCTGCAAAACGACGACGACGACGCGGCGCATTGGTATACTCCGGATCAAAATATCGTTTCTCGCCGGGCAGGCAGTAACGCAGACAACTGCCCATCTCCCCACCCCTCAAGCCGTGTTTCTTTACCATTTCTAAAATAACAGCTTCATCTACCCTATCAGGCTTGGGCAAATCCAGATCCAGATTAAAATGCTCCCCCCAGGAGCAACGCCAGAGGTTCTTTCTGGCATAACGGTAAACCTTGTCCTCAATTTTCACTTCGTTCCAGCCGTCTATCTCCTCTGACAAGGCTCCGCTCATACAATGCTTGCGGCAAAGCATGCAGTTGTCACAGACACTGCCGGGCTCCAGTAACGGTGTCGGCTGCAACGCTGCTTCAGTAATGACGCTGACATAACGCTGTCTGGCGCCGAATTCAGGAGTTATAGCTAAACCGTTATATCCGAATTCTGCTAAACCAGCGGCCACAGCGGCATGTAAATGGCTCATATCCGGAGCAAACAGCTCCTTGAGATCTTTGTACCCGTTATAACGCCAAATATTGGAAGAAACTATGGGAACAGCCGCATAACCCTCTTTTTCCAGCCAGAGCCCCATACGATAGGATATTTCGTCCAGCCTGTTGTTCATGGTGGACTGCACAGAATACGGTCCTGCCTTCTGCGGATGCTCTCTGCCTCCCATCTCTATAGCGGCATCAGGATGATGCACTGCCATTACCACCACCGACCTGGCCGTAGGCAGTATGCCCTGCGGCGACATCATGGCCGGCGCATGAGCAAAACGTCCTATATCGGCTATGCCGACCAGATCCGCACCCAGCACAGATAGAGCATAATCTTTTATTCTACCGGTTAATGCCTTTCCTGCATGGTTTTCCTCCATAGCTATCTTATCCTTCACTTCACATTTACTAACTGACACTGCTTTCCCCTCCTTTAACTTATTTCAAGATACTCTCCAGACGCACTACAGCCTTTTGAGCTGCTGTACGAATATCCGCCATGTGTTCTTTATCAGCTCGGAAAGACGGCAGATGGATGCCGATAGCCGCTAGAATTTGCCCGCCTTTGCCTATCACCGGAACGGATAAGGAAGCAACACCCTTCTCTGTCAGGCACTCCTCATCCATCCCCCGCTCGCTGATAAATTCCAACTCTTTTATCAGCGTTTCCCTATCGTTTATTCCCTTCCAGAGCTTACCGGGCAAGCCGTTTGCTCTGATGATATCCTCCAGTTCTTCCGGAGCAGCAAAAGCCGCCAGCACACGACCGGTTACCAATTCAAACATAGCGTTAGTCTTTTCAACCGCAGGATCCACCCTTAGCAATTGATAACTGGTAGCTCTAAGAACTACTCTGCGCCGGCCATTGATCAGAGTAACTAAAACAACAGACTCTCCTGTTTCTTCCGCCAACGCATGGATTATTCCGGACACCCGGTTCAATAGAGAGCCGGACAAAACAGCGCTACGGGCCGTATCCCGGCATTTGGGACCGAGACGATAGCGATGGCCTCTATCCTGCTCGATATAGCCGCATACAGACATGGTCCGCAGGATATTGTGAGCCGTAGGCGCAGCTACATCAAGATGCTCGGCTATTGCCTGCAGCTTCAACCCTTCTTTGCCAAGTCCTCTTTCCGCCAGCAAATCCAGGAGGTCAAGAGCACGTTTTATAGATTGTATGGGAACCGTTTTTTTCATGTCATCACACACTATTGAATGTTATTCAACTATTTGCGGCATCATTATAGCCTCTTTCCAGCGGTTGTCAACAGGAAAATTTATAATATACCCCAAAATTCGGATAGATAGTTAAGGTGATATAAGAACTGTGCCGAGAAGAAAAACGAAAAAATGGGGATACAGCGCGGAATTAAAAGCCGGAGTAACGCTGGAAACAATCAAGGAACAAAAAACGGTTAACGAAATAGCCGGCTAGTATGGGATGTATCCAAATTCGGTAGAGAAATAGAAGCTGCAACCCAATCCTCAATAATCCGGCGGTGATCAAAAGTTATATCCGGCGGCAGGCTCTTCAGGTCCATCCATACGGCCTCGGCAGCATCATCGCCGCCTACCGGTTCTCCATTTGTTGTTGCCGTAAACACTACGCTCATAGTATGTCCGCGCGGATCGCGGGCCGGGTCAGAGTAGACGTGAAATTGTTTAATATCTTGCAACTCCAGTCCTGTCTCCTCCCTCATCTCCCGTACGGCCGCAGCTTCGGCACTCTCACCCCAATTTATAAATCCTCCCGGCAGAGCCCACCCTCTGGGGGGATACTTGCGTCGCACCATAATAAGGGCCTGAGGATGATCTCTGGAGGTGATAATAACATCCACTGTAGGATAGGGGTTTCTCCGTCGTTTCAGCATTCTCAACGGCCTGCCTCCATTTCATGTTTTAAACTTGATTCCCAACATATTCAATCGTTATGTCGATTATTTTCCCGCTGCCAAATGTCTGCGACGCAAGAAGGGCTTTACCGCCTCCCACCAGCCGCCCGCCAGCATTGACAGAAGCAGCGCAACCGACAGCAGCCACGGTGATAGCGGCGCCAATTTGAAAATGCGACCGGCAACCGGTAGATAAATCATAGTTAACAACATAATCAATGCAGCAGCATTTACCAGTATCCTGGCTAGATTGCTCCTATGACGTATATTATACCAAACCGGATAAATGCTGGATTGGCTTATCAGAACCAGAAATATATTAGACAGCACCAGCACGGCCAAGCCAAGACTTCTGGCGGTATTTTCACCAAGACCGTGCGCCTGAGCCCAGGCAAAGGCCCCAAACGAAGCAGCCCAGAGAGTTGCTCCCTGAAGCAAGGTTCGCAATAGCAACGCTCTCTCCAGCAGCGGTTCCTCACGACGGCGGGGTGGCCGCTCCATGATATCCGGCTCTGCT
>JAQUEL010000016.1 GCA_028685295.1 bacterium | reverse complement strand
AGGCCGGCAGAAATGCAGCCATCTATATAGCACATAAGTATAGCGGTAAAGCATTAAAAGAGATAGGGATATACTTTGGTTTGAGAGAATCCGGGGTATCCCAGGCTAGCAGACGGTTTTCAATGACCATGGCAGAGGATAGACAGTTGCAGCAGCTTGTTAATAAAGTATTACGGAAATTGGACTTGTCAAGAATGTAGACCTGACCCCCCCCATGATACAGACATTAATTTGGCATATATTTTGCTGCCCGTATCCACCACAAAAGCGGTTATACATATTTTTAATGACTGATGGGAGGTATGGGTTATGCTTTTCAGAAGATTGAGAAAGGTATACATGATACTGGCTCTTTTTGTATGCCTACAATCAAGTATATATCCATTGCTGCCGTACGCTGCTTCAGCCGGCTCGGCAACTTCATTTGTCGGAGGTAAGACGGCTATAGCCCTGCCGGTTGATTATAGCGGCAGCCAGCCGAATCTGGCAGAGAAAACCGCATTGGCTCTGGTACGGAATTATGCTGCTGTGCATGCGCCGGATAATATTATACGGCTGCGTGACAGCAGTGAAAAAGCGCTCTTTGAAGCTAGAAAAACAGGCGCAAATAGTTTAATCGTTACAGAGGTATTGCGCTGCAACAGAGATGCATCCAGGACGGTTACGCTGGAAGTGGCCCTATTTGCTCTGGATGTCAAAAGCGGCAATATAAAGGCTGCTTCCTTCAGTGTCGGTAGGTGCAAGGCTCGCCTCGGCGGCTCATCTTCAATTAATGGGCAGATCGATGAAGCCTTGGATAGGGCCGTTCGGGCAGCGCTTTCCGAACTTGGTAAAGGCCTGATAAGTAGCGGTAAAGTGGAGGCTTGCCTGGGCGGAAATTACAAATTGAGCCTGCAATCCTCGTTAAAGGAAGGCATAAAGGTAGCCTCCTTTAATGGTGCTCATATCACCGGCATAATGAAGATTAGAAGTGCCGGCAAGCAGGATATAACAGCTGAACTGGAGACCTCATTTTCTTCCCCTCAGCAGGGGGATACCGTTCTGATTCAGATAGGTGATGTATCTGTTGTAAAGAACAAATCGAAGAAATCGGGATGGATTATCGGCGCATTGGCAATTCTGGGAGTGGCAGCCCTATCCGGCAATGGCGGCAATGGAAAGGCTGTGCCGGCAGAGGAATTAGCTATCAGTGCTGTTCCCGGTAATGGTGTTGTTTATCTCAGCTGGACCTTATCGTCACAAAATCCAAATGCCTATATCATATACCGTAAAGTTGTTACGGCCGCAAGCGCCGGCATTACCAAAGCAAGGAAAGGAGGCATAGTTTTAAGACAGACCGGTAATTCTCCGGCTCAAATTAAAGGGCAACAGGGGAGTTATTCAGCCGGTAGGACCTCAACAGATAAGCAGGGCTTTGAACGGTTGCAACAGGTTGAAGGCAACATAAATTCTTACAGTGATTATTCAGTGAGCAATGGAAACGTATATGAATATGGTGTTTCCTATATCAAAAATGGAGTTGAGAGCCGGCTGTGCGTTTGCAGCAATAGCGTTTGTCCTGATGGAACTCTGCCTGTTGTTATCATAACGGCAGGGCCTTCTCATAATTCGGTTATTGATTACAGCAATGTTACGTTTACCTGGCAGGGTGAAGATGCCGTTACCCCTCCTGACAGGTTACGCTTTACTTTCAGTCTGGATAGTGATCTACCGGCCGGTTATGTAGCCGACAGATCGGCAAGTTATATAAATCTGGCCGATGGAGTGCATGAGTTCAAGATAAGAGCTATCGATGAAGCAGGCAATATAGGCGAGACGATCACTCGTTCCTTCACCGTTGCCGCCGGCAGCCAGAAGAGATTCCCGGAGGTTACAATACAATCAGTAACTCCTAACCCGACAGCCGGCAGCCAGACCGTAACTGTAACGGCCAGGGCAATTGCTTTTGACGCAGCGCAGATTACGGCAGGGTACGCTATTGCGGATAATCCTCTTACAAGCAATTCCAGCTGGACTGAATTATCTGTAAGCCTTCAGGGTGACGGGAGCTATCTACTTGAGGGTAATTATAGTGTGAGCGCTTTATCGGAGGGCTTGCATAGCATCTATGTGCGTGCCATGGATAGCCGTGAACTTTGCACAGTGAGCCAGCCTTTCTCTCTCCAAGTCAGTGACGCAATTCCTCCACCGGTTCAACTGGTGCCCGATAACGGTTTGAGAGCGGCTATCCTGGCAAAACAGGGATTGCCCGCGGAGCATGAACTGACCATTGCCGATCTTCAGAACATGAGCGGAGAGTTGCAGGCGTATAATAGAGGCGTAACGGATCTTGAAGGGATACAGTATTGCACGGGGTTGAGCCGGCTGATCATTTACTCTAACAGCATAACCAATATCACCCAGCTTCAAGATCTGACAGATCTTGAGACGCTTGATCTCGGTGATAATATGATCGTAGATATCAATGCTCTACAGAACCTGGTCGCCATTAAAACATTAAGCCTTGAGAACAATAGAGTTACCGATATCAGCTCGCTGGTAGCCAATCCCGGTTTGGCAAGCGGTGACGGCTTGTATCTCAAGGGCAATCCTCTCGATTTCAATGGAGTGGACACCCCTGCAAGGATAGCGGTTAATACATTGCGCAGCCGGGGAGTTGCAGTTGATACCGGGCTGGGAGGTATCAGTGGAACAAGTACAGATCTGAGTGGAATAAGAGGGTATGCCAGGATAGCTGCTTTTAGAATAGAAGGTTTCAATGCTCAGAATCCTGGATTACCGGTCAACGGTATAGTAGATCCACCGGCGTCCGGTGAGTTTAATCTCAGGGATTTGCCGGACGGCAATTACTATGTGGGAGCCTTTGTGGATATTGACAACGATGGTTTGTTCGAGCCGGGTGACGGGGAGCCGGGAGCCTGGTATGGCGGCGATACCAACCCGACAGTACTGAATGTATCCGCCGTCTCCTCTCCCTCAGGCATATTCATTATCATACCGGCACCGTAGGCCGGCAAGAGCGATTAAGAATAGATTGCAAATCTTAAGAGGGGCCACATTTGCGGCCCCTCTTGCATGCGTAGCTGTCTTTTAAGCCTCTAAACGAGTCAATAATTTGCTACTATTCTCTTCAGGCGCTAAAATATGAGCTATAAATAAATCGTTTATAGTAAATGGAGGAGACGCTATGACCGATAAGCAAAAGAATAATCATATAAACGAAGAGGCTGGAGAGGAGATGGGATTACCTGCTGATGTTTTTGACTATCTGCGCTGGACAGCCGGCATGCTGAATGCCATGGCCTGGCAGAAGCTGGGTTTGATAGTAGATCCTCAAACCGGTAACGCGGTCAAGGATCTTACACAGGCCAAGGTTGCCATCGATACGGTAGCCTTCATCTTTGAGCAGCTTAAGTCAGTTATGGCGGATGAAGAGCGCCGGGCATTTGAGGGAGCGATAAACGATCTGAGAGCCAACTTTATTCAGCAGAGCGGGAGTTGAACTCTTGATTACCGAGATTATCATGGTCAATCCTGACCACCTTGAAGAATATGCTATAGCAAGGGCTGCAGAAGTGCTGAGACAGGGTGGTCTGGTTGCTTTCCCTACGGAGACTGTCTATGCTTTGGGCGCGGCTGCCTTTAATTTACGGGCATTGGATAGGCTTTATCAGGTTAAAGGGCGCTCCCGGCAGCGTCCATTGATAATGGGCCTGGACAGCGTATCCTGGATGTATCGTCTGGCTATAGATATTCCCGAAGCTGCTGTAAATCTGGCTGATGCCTTCTGGCCGGGACCGCTCACTCTTGTCCTTAAGAGATCCGGCATGGTGCCGAATATGGTAGCTGCAGGCGGTGAAACGGTAGCTATGCGTGTGCCCGGTTTGGCATTAGTGCGCCGGCTTGTGGCTGCATTGGGTATGCCGGTGGTGATACCCAGCGCCAATTTTGCCGGTGAGCCCAGCCCGCATGATACTGCCGGCGTATTATCCTTCTTTGATGGCAGAATAGAGATGGTGCTTGACGGCGGGCGCTGCGGGTCCGGTATAGAAACGACCTTGCTGGATATGGCTAGCCGGCCGCCCCGTCTTTTGCGTCGTGGGGCTATTGTGGAAGATGACTTGCTCGGTTATATCCCTGACTTGGAGGTCCATAAGTGAGAGCAAACAAGATAAGCCGGATGCTACATGGCTTATCGCAGGGCAGCTTTACTCTTTTGGAAGTAGTTATTACTATAGGAGTAATTGCTATTTTAGGTGTTGTAAGCTTTAAAATAAGTTCAATTGCTGTAGAAGTGTCGTTAAAATCAGCTGAGCGTTTGCTGATAGATGAGTTGCGCCTGGCAAGAGAATGGTCGCTGGGCGGTAGCGGCACCTGCTATGGGATATCTTTTGATCCTTCATATTCGGATAGATTCCGGCGGATAAAAAAGAGTGGTGCGGCTATTGCAGAGTTGGAAGAGATACCTCTTCCAGTAGGTGTAAAGCTCTCTCCGTATAATTCAACTTCGATGACTAACTTTTCTGGAGATCGTGTATACTTTAATTCTCGTGGATCCCCATCCATGGCCGGTTCAATAGTAATTTCTGCTAGACGTAAGGTTGCCAGGATAGCTCTGGTGCCTGATACAGGCCGCGTGGAATCACAGCGGAAGGGCTGGTAAAATAAAAGAATCTGAGTTTGCGCTCGTAAATATGCCCCCAGGACCACAATTTATTATCTTCCTGAACTTGCAAATGTGCTCAATCCGGAAAGTTGCTTAAATATGCCGGTGAACGGCGTAAATCCATAGAATAGCCGACCAAGCCAAGCTGCTGTTCTTGAGCCCCGGTTCCTGCCACGATAAGCAGTTTTGTCATTGTTGCTTATTGTGCCCGTTAGAACCGGTATTCCCAATTCTGCTACCATTATGTGAAGAGAAGAAGAAACTGGCCGTTGTCATGCGCCGGGAACATAGAGCGGGGGAGAAGTTGTTCACCGATTATGCCGGCCAGACTATGGGCATTGTTGATCCCTATACCGGTGAAGTAAGACCTGGCCCTATGTCATTATAAATTAAAAAGGTCTCTTTGCAGGAATTTTTGTGTAAATGTCGAATAAATTGGAGTATAGTGGGGTAAAGTGGGGGAAGGTAGAATAAATTGCTTAAGGGTGAATATCATCATAGCCTTGATGATAAGGGAAGGGTTTTTATACCCTCCAAGCTTCGTTCCTTTCTGGGAGAGACTTTTGTTCTCACCAGGGGGCTTGACGGCTGCCTTTCTATTTATCCCCAGGATGAATGGCAAATAATTGTTGAGAAAGCGAGAGGGCTTAAGCTGACGGATCCCAAGGCCCGTCTCTTTAAAAGAGTCATCTTCTCGCGTGCCGTGGATTGTAATGTAGATAAGCAGGGCAGGATAGCTATTCCGCAGAACCTGCGTGAGCATGCCGCTATAGATAGGGATGTAGCTATAGTAGGTGTTGGAGAACGCCTGGAAGTATGGAGTGAGGAGCGCTGGTCTGGATATCAAAGTGAGATCAGCGATGATTATATAGCTGAGCAATTGGAAGGTCTGGATTTCTGATTATTAGGGCATATCTTGGGGGAGATGGCTTGATAATCTTGCAAAATTGGGGGGAGGCCGGATATGTTAAGTGTAATAAAGGGTAAGTGCATGCCGGAATCACGCTGTTGCATGGTGAGCAACAGAAAAAAAGATAGATTCAATGGGCTGTTCTGGTATCTTCTTGATATCAATCGCGGCCTGGAAGAGACGGAATTTCCAGAGCGTTATAAAAAGGCTGCTGCCAGATAGCCTAAATTCTCCAGAATGGCGGCAATTATTACAGCCAATCCAAAGTAATGTATGCAGAGACACAGGACCATGAGAAAGCAGGTAACTGCCTCTCTGCAGCCCGTGTCTTTGCCGTCTAAGGCGGAAACGTATGATGAAGCATATTACCGTCATGCTCAAGGAGGCTGTAGAGCATGTGGCTCCGGTCTCAGGAGGCATATATCTTGACGCTACTCTTGGGGGAGGAGGTCATGCGGAGGCTATACTTGAAGCGTCGTCGCCAAAGGGGCGTCTGATAGGTCTGGACCAGGATGATACAGCGATAGAGGAATCCGGGCGTCGCTTGAAAAGGTTTGGCGACCGGGTAATCATCATCAGAGAGAATTTCAGGCATATGGCCGGAGTGCTTCGGCAATTGCAGATTGAAAAAGTCGATGGAATACTTATGGACCTGGGACTCTCGAGCTTTCAATTGGAAAGCGAAGAGAGAGCTTTCTCTTTCAAGAGCCCTGCGCCGCTGGATATGCGTATGGACCGGCGCGGACAATTGACTGCCGCGGATATAGTGGCTACGGCTTCGAAGGATGATTTGGTCAGAATACTTAGGCTTTACGGCGAAGAACATGAAGCTTCTCGTATTGCCGGAGCCATTATCAAATCCAGACAGGAAGGCGTTATAAGGAGTGCTGCTGATCTGGCGGAAGTGATAAGCCGGGCAGTTTCTCCGTCCAGGCGCAGGGGCCGTATTCATCCGGCCACCAAAAGCTTCCAGGCTCTGCGTATAGTCGTGAATGTCGAGCTGGAGAGCCTGACGGAGGCTCTTGACAGCGGCATTCACTTACTCAGGACGGGGGGGCGAATGGTGGCCATTTCTTTCCATTCGCTTGAAGATAGGATAGTCAAGCATCGTTATCGGGAATGGACGGTCGGATGTATCTGTAGCCCTCGTATACCAATATGTATATGCGGCCATAAGCCGCTGGCAAGGCTTATTAATAAAAAGCCGATATTGCCGTCGGTTGAAGAGATATCGGCAAATCCAAGGTCAAGGAGTGCCAAGCTCAGAGCCATCGAACGAGTCTAAGCATCAAAGGCGATTAGGCACGTGAGATTGGAGATTGGAGTAATAAGCCTGAGCGTAACTGCTAACAGGCTTCAGCCTAAAAAGTTAGTTATGGGGGGAGATTAACATGGCTTTATCATCTACTATGGATCGTAAAAATTCATACGGCCGGATAAAAAACAGGAATAAAGCGATAGAAAAACGCAGACAGGGAGCACCTCTTGATACCAGAGCGGCGTTTGCATATATGACGATATTGTTGCTGATATCTTTGCCGGCGTTCATTTACCTTTATCAGAATGCCTGTATTACTCAAAAGGGCTATCAAGTTCAGAAGCTTGAAGAACGATTGACAGATCTGTCGCTGGAGCGGGAGCGATTACAGTTGAAGCTGGATGAATTGAGCGCTCCTGAGCGCGTAGAGAACATGGCCCAAAGTAGATTAAATATGATCTATCCTGAAAGAGTGGAGTTTATTACTATTAAAGAGCCGGTAGCGGAAACCAGACTGGCATCAGCAGGACGTTTGACAGGGGTCTGGAACGGTCTGGTCGATGGCCTGAAAAGCCTGGACGGTTTACGGGCCAGGTTGACGGAAGTGGAGGCCAGCCAACCGTAAAAGACCAGAGCTTGTCACTGAATGATCTTTGCAAATTTATTTAACGGCTGATTCTAGCAAAGGAACGAGTAAAGCATGTCCAGATCTTTAACCAGGAGCAGAATAAGAGTCATAACCGGAGTAATGGTTATCCTGCTGGCCTCTCTCCTGGTAAGACTGGTCTATATACAGATAATACAGCGAGATAAATATAAAAACCTCGCTATGCAGCAGCGTATGCGCAAAGTTGATTTACCGGCCAGCCGGGGCGGCATATACGATCGTAAGGGGAAGTCTTTAGCAGTCAATATAGCTATGGAATCCATTTATGCTTCTCCCAATCAGATGAGCGATCGCGGCCGGGTGGCCTCCCAGCTGGCTGCGGTTTTAGGCAAAAGCTCCGACGAGATTTTAAAAATGCTTGATCCTAAGCGCGGTTTTGTCTGGCTGCAACGCAAAGCTCCCTTTGATATATCTGCAGCTGTTAAGGCTCTGAATCTGGGAACTGTCAGTTTGATAAAGGAATATAAGAGGGCTTATCCGGGTCAGGAACTGGCATCCAATATTATCGGTTTTGCCGGTCTGGACATGCAGGGCCTTTACGGTCTGGAAGTCCATTTTGATAAATATTTGCGGGGCGTTCCCGGATATATGAAGGTGGAGGAGGATGCCATCGGGCGTAATATTCCTTATGGTGTTAAAAAGATAGTCCCGCCTGCGGATGGTCAGAATATTTACCTGACCATCGATTCCGAATTGCAGCATATTGCAGAGCGTGAATTGAAAAAAGCTGTGCAGAATGCTCGGGCGGCCGGCGGTTGTGCCATTGTCATGGATCCCTGGAGTGGAGATGTGCTGGCCATGGCCAGTTCTCCTACTTACAATCCCAATAACTACGGGAGTTACGATTGTATGGCCTGGTCCAACAGGGCTGTGCACCAGGTTTATGAACCCGGTTCGATCTTCAAGCTGATAACCGCAGCCGCGGCCCTTGAAGAGAAGGTATATTCTCCTGGTGATACAGTGATAAATTGTAGCGGAACTTTGGGAATAGATCGTCGAACCGTTCATTGTGTCCGACATGGCAATAGCAGTGGTCACGGAAGTGAGAGCGTAAGTGATATTATAGTTAATTCCTGTAACGTGGGAGCTGCTACTCTAGGGCTCAAACTCGGCAGCCATTCTCTATATCGCTATGTAAGAGACTTCGGCTTCGGTCAGGTTACCGGCATACCCTTGCCGGGGGAAGAGAGAGGGCTTTTACAATCCCCTGCTTCCTGGCCGCGTATCAAGACGGCTAATATAGCTTTCGGGCAGGGAATAGGCGTAACTCCGATACAGATGACCAGAGCCGTTTGTGTTCTGGCTAACGGTGGAAAGTTGTATCGCCCTCGTATAGTTCGGGATATTCGAACTCGGGACGGTGTGGTCAGCAAGGAATATAAGGTGGAAGACCTTGGGCGAGTGGTTTCTCCGGAAACAGCGGCGGCTATGCGCCGGATGATGCAGCGAGTGGTGCTGGAGGGTACCGGCAAGGCTGCTGCTATTGAGGGCTATAGTACCGGAGGTAAAACGGGAACAGCTCAGAAGGTAGGAACTTATGGTTATGGCGGCGGGCGCTATATAGCCTCGTTTGTGGGCCTGGCACCGGTTGATCATCCGCGATTGGTGGTTTTGGTAAGTATCGATGAACCGAAGGGAGCTTATTACGGCGGTGTAATAGCAGCTCCTGCATTTAAAGAGATAGTGCGCAGCAGCCTTATCAAGCTGGGGGTTCCTCCTGATAAGGGAGATGCCGTGATCAGGGAGGATGCATAAATGAAATTATCGGATATAGCCCGGGCCTGCAAATTAGAACTCCATGGTGGTTCTGATCCCGAGATCACGGAATTAGCCTATGATTCCTGCGCTGTGATACCCGGAGCTCTTTTCTTTTGCTTGCGGGGGGAGAAGAATGATGGACATCATTTTATCGAAACAGCGCTGAAAGCGGGGGCGGCAGCTGTCTGTCTGGAAGACATCTCTCGTCTGCCGGATGGATTTCCAGCACTGTTAACGGCAGATAGCCGTAAGGCATTGGCTGAGGTGGCGGCGGTTTTTTTTGATAATCCTGCCGCTAAATTACGTCTGGTAGGAGTTACCGGAACTAATGGCAAGACTACTACCGTTCATCTGATCGATCAGATATTATCAGCATCTGGGCGTAGAAGCGGTTTTTTAGGAACAGCCGGCAACCGTATCGGAGCGAAGACCGTGCCCAGCACACATACCACTCCCGAATCCCTGGACCTGCAGCGCTGGCTGCACAGGGCGCTGGCAGCAGGCCTGCAGGATGTCTGTCTGGAGATTTCATCCCATGCTCTGGATCAGGGCAGAGTGCGGGGATGCTGGTTCGATGTAGTTGCCTTCACCAATTGTACTCAGGATCATCTGGACTATCACGGCAATATGGAGAAATATGCTGCTGCCAAGGCTCTGCTGTTTACTGATTATGCTGCACAGAGTGCCTCTGTCAAAGGAGCGATCAAAGCGGTAATCAATCTTGATGATTGTTATGGCCGAGAGATAGCTTTACAAGCCAAAGCTGAGGTTCTCGGATATGCCATAGAGAGGCCGGCTGACATAACAGCCTCTGCTTTGCAGCGAAAGGAAACATCCAACATCTTCACTCTGACAACTCCTGATTGGCAGCGAGAGGTAAACCTGCCTCTCATCGGTGATTTCAATGTTTACAATGCTTTGGCTGCTGCTGCCTCGGCCTTTGCGCTAGGTATCGAGGCTGATATAATAGTCGAGGCGTTGTCCGGAGCCAGAGCGGCTCCGGGGCGACTGGAATCAGTAAAAGCAGGACAGCCGTTCACCGTTCTGGTGGATTATGCGCATACTCCGGATGGTCTGGAGAAGGTGCTGTCATCTCTCTCAACCAGCGCCGGCGGGCGAGTGATCGTGGTATTCGGCTGCGGAGGCGATCGGGATAGAGGCAAGCGTTCCCTGATGGGGAAAGTGGCTGCCGGGCTGGCTGATCTGGCGGTGGTAACCTCTGATAATCCTCGCAGTGAAGGCCCTGAAGCAATTATCAGGGATATTCTGCCGGGTATGGTTGGAGGTAAGGCGCAGTATCTGATCGAGCCCGATAGAGCTGAAGCTATACGCCTGGCACTGAGGGAGGCCGAAGCTGGAGATGTGGTACTTATTGCCGGTAAAGGGCATGAAGAGTATCAGATTATCGGCACAAAGCGTCATTACTTTGACGACAGGAAGATCGCTGCAGATATTCTGCACGGCATTTATGGAGAGTTATAGTGCGGGTTGAGCATTTGCTGGCAGCTACCGAAGGAGCACTGGTGGCCGGTAGCCCGAATATGGAATTTCACGGTACCGTGGCGGATTCACGTAGTATAAAGGGTGGAGAGCTGTTTGTGGCCCTGCCCGGCATAAGAAGTGATGGTCATAACTATGTGCAGGCTGCCGTTAAGGCTGGAGCTGCGGCCGTCATGGTGTCGAAAGATGTCGGTTTGAATGTCGATGCTGTCGCTGTGATCAGAGTAGATGATACATTGAAGGCTCTGCAGGCAGCTGCACTCAGCCATCGCTTGTCATGGTCCGGAAGAGTGGTAGGAGTTACCGGTAGCGTCGGTAAGACCGGCACCAGAGAGATTTGTGCCTCCATCCTGTCAGAGCGCTATAATGTTTTAAAAAGTGAAAAGAACTATAATAATGAGATCGGCGTGCCTCTTACTCTTCTGGCTCTGAGCAAAGAAATAGAAGTGGCGGTAATAGAGATGGGCATGAGGAGAAGTGGTGAGATAGCTGCTTTAGCCTGTCTGGCTTGCCCGGAGGTAGGTTTGGTCACCTGTATAGGTGAAACCCATCTCGAGCATCTGGGCTCTGTCGAAGATATAGCTCGTGCCAAAGCGGAACTGGTCCAGGCATTACCGACAGATGGAACGGCTGTTTTGCCGGCCGATGATCCATATCTGAATCTGCTCAAAAAAGCATCTTCATCTCGCTGTATCACCTTCGGCTTGGATGCCGCAGCCGATATCAGGGGAGAGAATATATCCAAGGAAGAGAGCGGCACCTCTTTCGATATATGCTTTGATGGAAATTGTGTAAGGGCCTTTATTCCGCTTCCAGGAAGGCATAATGTGCTTAATTCACTGGCAGCTGCGGCTGTGGCCGTGTCTTTAGGGGTGAGCCTTGATGAATGCACGGCAGGACTCGCCGGCCTTAAGGGTCCTTCCATGCGGCTGGAGATGTTGCAAAGCAATGAGGGTTTCAGGATAATAAGCGATGTTTATAATGCCGGCCCTGCTTCAACCAAAGCGGCTATCGATGTCTTGTCCGGTATAAAGGCAAAGCGCCGGATTGCTGTTCTGGCTGATATGCTTGAGTTAGGCCTGGCTTCAAATAGATTGCACAGAGAGATCGGTGCTTATGTAGTGGAAAGAGGAACGGATATTCTCTTTACTTATGGCTCTGAAGCTGCCGGGATAGGGCTTGGTGCTGCGGCTGCAGGCATGAATGAAAGACAGATATATCATTTTTCCGCTAAAAAAGATCTGGCTGCAGCTCTGCTGGCTACGGTAGCATCTGATGATGTAGTATTGGTAAAGGGTTCAAGGGGTATGGCTATGGAAGAGATTGTGGACATCCTTCTCAAATCCGGGGTGCGGAATAGCCAAAGCTCATAATTTAGCATTCAAGCAGATAGTTTATAGAGATGAAAGTGCTTGGTATATGGAAGATGAAGATAGGGTCAACTGAAATAAGGGATGCAAAATTAATATGAATACGATATGGGGGGCTGCAATAGCCTTTGCTGTTCCTTTATTGTTGGTTTTGCTGCTGGGCAGACCGGTAATAAGCCTGCTTAAGAATGTTAGTGCCGGGCAGATAGTCAGAGAAGACGGCCCTGTTACGCACCTGAGCAAGCAAGGCACTCCGACAATGGGCGGTTTGCTGATAGTTATTGCCGCCACCATCGGTATTCTGCTGAGCAGTCCGGTTAGGCAGAGCTGGCCGGTGCTCTTTGTCCTATGGGGCTATTCCTTGCTGGGTTTTTGGGATGATGCCATTATAGTGCTTAAGCATCGCTCACTGGGATTGAAAGCCAGACATAAATTATTTTATCAGTTTCTTCTGGCTATACTGGCTGTATTGATTGCCCGGGAGCATGCTTTTGATGGTACGCTTTGGCCTATCTTTTTATCCGTTCTCTGGATCTTTGCCTTGGTATCTACGGCCAATGCTGTTAATCTTACCGATGGCCTGGATGGTTTGGCGGCCGGGACATTGGTCCTATCTTTTGGCGCTTATGCGGTCATCGGCTATATTATCGGAGCCCATGCTCAATCAGTACAGGCTCTGGCTCTGGCAGGAGGCTGTCTGGGGTTTCTGGTTTACAATCGTCATCCGGCAGCCATATTTATGGGCGATACAGGTTCCCTGGGGCTGGGTGCTGCTCTGGGTATGCTTGGTCTTATGACCGGATCTCCCTGGTTGCTGATAGTGGTGGGAATGGTTTTTGTGATAGAGGCGCTTTCCGTCATATTTCAGGTGTTCTTTTTCAGATTGACGGGAGGACGCCGTTTGTTTAGAATGAGCCCGTTACATCATCATTTTGAATTGTCAGGCTTATCCGAGGTTTGTGTGGTATATCTTTTTTGGATAGCGGCGCTGATGTGCGGTATGCTGGGAATAGCAATGGCCGGATAATCCGGCCATTCCCCGACCTGCAGTCCGGCTGATAGTGAGGCAATAAAATGTCGAAGATGTTTACAGATAAAAAAGTGGCTGTAATAGGCTATGGCCTCAGCGGCAGAGCTGCGGTAGATGCTTTGCTGGAAGCTGGAGCTGTGGTTAATGTGGCGGATAGGCGTTCGCCGGAGGAACTTGATACAGGGGCTTTATCCGCTAGCCATGGTATCAGGTTCTTTACCGGAGAGAAGCAGTTATCTGTTCTCACGGATGCCGATTTGGTGATAGCCAGTCCCGGCGTGCCTGTTAATTCTTCCCTGCTTCAAACGGCTATAAATATGGGATTGCCCGTATGGAGTGAGGTGGAATTGGCTTACCGTCTCTGTCGTGCTCCCATAATAGCTGTAACCGGCACTAACGGTAAGACCACTACTACGGCTCTTATAGGGGAGCTTTTACACCATACCGGCCGTGAAACCAGAGTGGCAGGCAATATAGGCCTGCCGCTGACCCTTGGAATACGGGGTTGCCCGGAAGATGCCTGGGTGGTAGCGGAAATAAGCAGCTTTCAGTTGGAATGGGTCGACCGGTTTCAGCCCAGGGTGGCTCTGTTGCTCAATTTGACGCCGGATCATCTGGACCGTCATGGAACCGTGGCGCAGTATAGGGAGATCAAACGGCGTATTTTCAAGCGGCAGGGACCTGATGATACGGCTATACTTAATGCTGATGACCCAGCAGTCAGAGCTATGGGAGAAGGGTTGAATTCCCGGATACTCTATTTTAGCCGCAAAGAGTGTTTACCCGAGGGCGCCTACCTGGAAAAGGGAAGGATGGTTATTCGCCTTGGCGGTCGGGCCTATGATCTGGGTACTCCTGCAGAGATGAAACTGCGAGGTGCCCATAATGTGGAAAATGTCCTGGCAGCCGCATTGGCGGCTGCGGTATGCAATTTGGATGCGAATAGTTTGCGGCAGACCGTGCAATCCTTTTCAGGTGTTGAGCACAGGCTTGAGTCGGTAGCCGTAATTGACGGTGTGGAGTATATAAATGATTCCAAGGGTACTAATCCTGATGCTTCCCGTAAGGCGATAGAGGCTATGGATAAGCCTTTTGTGCTCATTGCCGGAGGCAGTGATAAAGGAACGGATTTTACAGATTTCGGCAAATTAATTGCTGATACGGTAAGATATCTTGTCCTTGTAGGAGAGACGGCTGATCGCATAGAAAAGAGCGCTGCAACAGCCGGGCATAGCCGCATTTACAGGGCTCGTACGCTGCAAGAGGCGGTCCGTCTCTCGGCGCAGCTGGCCAGGCCGGGGGAAGTGGTTTTACTCTCTCCGGCATGTGCCAGTTTCGATATGTTTAGAAATTACGAGGCTCGCGGAGCAGCTTTCAAAAGTGCTGTTGAGGGCCTGTCGATGAATAATATTAAGGAAGGCTGATAATTTTGGCAACCGAGAGAAGAGGCATTGACAGATCTCTGCTTCTGGTAACTATGCTGCTGACCGTTATCGGGCTGGCAATGATTCTCAGTGCCAGCTATGTCAAGGCTGAAGAGATGACGGGAGACCCCTTCTTCTTCTTCAAAAAGCAGCTTATATGGCTCTTTATCGGCTTTGGTGCATTGCTTTGCGGTATTAATATCGATTACAGAAAGCTTCGCCCTTTGGCTAAGCCCATTCTCTGGGTTGCGGTAATTCTTCTGGGATTTGTTCTGCTGGAAGGCTCAGGCCATAGTGCTAAGGGGTCTGCTCGCTGGATCGGTTTCGGCATGTTGAAATTCCAGCCATCGGAACTGGCCAAGCTGGCGGTAGCTGTTTATTTAGCATCGGTTATTGCAGATAAACCCCGCCTTATTACCAATCTGCAACGCGGTTTTTTGCCGCTATTGGGAATACTGATGGTGGTCTTCTTTCTGGTGCTCAAACAGCCTGACCTGGGTACGGGCATCACCATTCTGGTTATCGGCTTCGTTCTTCTGGCGGCAGGAGGGGCTAGGATTAAACATTTGTCTGCGACGGCTCTGTTTGCACTGCCGGCGTCTGTATTCGCCTGGCTCTTCATTCTGAAAGGTTATCAGAAGGACAGGGTCCTGACCTTTCTTAATCCTCAATCCGATCCTCAGGGTAAAGGGTATCATATAATTCAATCGCTTATAGCATTGGGATCCGGCGGTCTGTTGGGCGCCGGTTTCGGAAATAGTAAACAGAAATTTCTCTATCTGCCGGAACAGCATACGGATTTTATATTTGCTATTATTGGTGAAGAGCTGGGGCTTATAGGGGCGGCAGCAGTGGTATGTCTATTTATATTCTATGCTTGGAGAGGATATCGGGCTGCCGTTAGATCCAGTGATGCTTTTGGGGCATTGCTGGCCTGCGGATTGACTACCATGGTAATCTGCCAGGCCCTTATCAACATAGGAGTGGTAACCAGCTCTATGCCGGTAACCGGCATACCGTTGCCGTTTATCAGCTATGGAGGATCATCCTTGACTTTGTTGCTTTTTGCAACCGGGTTGCTTCTGAACATATCCAAATCCGGAGGGAGAGTGCAGACAAGTGAAAGTGGTAATCGCCGGAGGAGGAACCGGCGGACATATATATCCGGGGCTGGCAACCGCCGCTGAGCTTAAAAGAAGAGGGGCCGGCATTTTCTGGTTTGGAACCGGTGCCGGACCGGAAAGGCGGCTGGTGCCGCAGGAAGGCTTCGATTTTATCCCTATCAAGGCGACATCCTTGTCTGGGGTGCCTTCCTTGAGTATCTTCAAAAAGATGGCGCGGTTGGGAGCAGGTTTCTTTGAAGCACGGTCCTGTTTGCGGCGTATAAGGCCCGATCTGGTTATCGGCTTTGGAGGCTATGTGTCTGTGCCGGCAGTGACGGCAGCTCTAATGACGAGAGTTCCTATGCTTCTGGCCGAGCAGAATGTTTTGCCGGGCAAGGTAAATCGCTTCTTTGCTTCCAGAGCGGCTGCAGTAGCTGTTTCTTATGATGAGAGCCTGCAGTATTTAAGGGGCGCCAAAGTGACGGTAACAGGGAATCCGGTACGCCGGGAGATTATGCTTTGTCGGGAGATGACAAAGGAAGAGCGTTGTGAGATTATTACGGAACTGGGGCTTTCGTCCGGTAGAATGACTGTGCTTATCTTTGGTGGAAGCAGCGGGGCCGCCAGTATCAACAGGGCAGCGCTAGATGCTGTGCATTTGCTTGGCGATCGCGAGGATCTGCAGTTTTTGCATCTGACCGGTCGCGATGGGTTTGAATTTGTCAGGGACCATATGCCGAAGACCGGCAGGGCGATATATCGCATCATGCCGTATATGGATGATATGTATAAGGCACTAGCCCTGGCTGATCTGGCTGTCTGCAGGGCTGGGGCAACGACTGTGTCGGAGCTAGCCTGCTGTGGTTGTCCGGCCATAATGGTGCCGTATCCTTATGCGATGGAGAACCATCAGGAGTATAATGCTCGCTTGCTGGAAAGAGAAGGAGGGGCCCAGGTCATACTCGATGACCGTTTGAACGGGGATGATTTGGCCGGTAGGATAGAGATGCTGGCCTGCGATAGGCAGGAGCTGGAGCGTATGGGTCAGGCTGTCAGATCACTAGCAAAAGATGATGCGGCTGTACGCATCGCCGATCTGGCTGAAAATATAATGATCTGAGGGAACAAAGAGGGTATAAATTATATAAATCCGGTATTTTGTTTTACTGCAGGATATCGGGAAAGACCGGAATGAATGAATATGCTGGTCTTGAGAAGGGAGTAGAAATGACAAGAGATGATCGTATACACTTTGTCGGCATAGGCGGTTCCGGAATGAGCGGTATAGCCAAAGTTTTGCTGGAGATGGGTTATAGTGTTTCCGGCTCGGATATCAAGACCTCTGAGGCTATACGCAGATTAAAACGCCTGGGAGCGACGATATATATGGGGCATGCCGCTGAAAATCTGGGCGATGCCGATATAATAGTCATTTCTTCAGCCATACCGCAGACTAATCCGGAGTGGGTGGAGGCGAAGCGACGTCATATCACCGTCATGCAGCGTGCCGAGATGCTGGCCAAGATAATGGAAGAGCGTACCGGCATAGCGGTGGCCGGTACGCATGGCAAGACGACGACTACTTCCATGATCGCCCTGCTGTTAGAGCGCTGCCATCAGGATCCTACTGTAATTATCGGCGGAGAATTAAATGATATAGGCGGCAATGCCAAGCTGGGATGCGGTAAAGTAGCTGTAGCTGAAGCCGATGAGAGCGATGGGTCCCTTATCAACCTCAACCCCGTTATAGCGGTGATCACCAATATAGAGGCGGATCACCTGGATTATTATAAAGGCATAGATGATATAGTCGGAACTTTTCAGCGATTTATCTCTCGTTTGCCTGAAAACGGCAATGCTATTATTTGTATTGATGATAGAAACGCTGCTTCTCTTATGAAGGAGGATGACTCCCGCTTCATAAGTTACGGTTTCTCTCCAAATGCGGATTTTCAGGCGCGTGAAGCCAGATTCTTCAAGAATCGTTCTGTATTCGAATGTTGGCATCGAGGCAGCCTGTTGGGTGAGGTTAAGCTCAACGTACCGGGCAGACATAACATTGCCAATGCCCTGGCGACTCTGGCTGTGGGGGTGTTGCTGGAGTTACCATTTAAAGATATGGTCTCCGCGTTAGCCTGCTTTAGAGGTGTCCAGAGAAGATTTCATGTCAAAGGCAGTATTAATGATATAACGGTTATAGATGACTATGCTCATCATCCGTCCGAGATAAAAGCCACTTTGCAGGCAGCCAGAGAGGGGTGGGAACATAGGCTGGTGGTGGCTTTTCAGCCGCATCGTTATAGCCGGACAAAGCTCTTGTGTAACGACTTTGGACAAGCCTTCAGCGATGCCGATGTGGTTATTGTTACTGATATTTACCCTGCAGGCGAAGCGCCGATAGACGGCATCAGTGCTCGTAACGTAGCCGATCTTGTAAGCCGTTATAACCCTGGTAAGGATATACGTTATCTGCCCTCACAGGTGGATGTGCTTAACGCCTTGGAAGAGATGGTAGAACCCGGTGATATGGTGTTCACCATGGGGGCCGGTGATATATGGCTGCTGGGAGAGGAATTGGTGAAGTATCTCAAGACACATACCGGCGAAGAGGAGGTATTGGCGGTAGTTCGCTAATGAAGATGTTCAATCCTTCTAAATACGGCTTCAAAGGCAATGTCATATATAAAGAACCCCTATCTGCTCATTTAACCATGCGTGTAGGCGGCCCGGCAGCCCTTTTCTGCGAACCGGAGAGCGAGAATGACCTGGCCTTGCTGCTACGCCTTCTCAGAGAAGAAGAAGTAGCTGTTGCCATTATCGGCGGCGGTTCAAATCTTCTGGCGCTTGATGAAGGTTATGAGGGTTGTGTGATTCATATCGGAAGCAACCTGGCAAGCTTTATAATAAAAGGAACATCTGTCAATGCCGGGGCCGGCCTTTCGTTATCCAGGCTGGTTTCGATTACAGCAGCGCAAGGTCTGTCGGGCCTGGAATTTGCTGTCGGAATATGCGGCAGCTTGGGAGGGGCCGTAGTTATGAATGCCGGCACGCCGCAAGGAAATCTCGGTATGCTTATACGTAGAGCCAGGTCTGTCGATCTTGACGGCAGCCGTCGTGTCTGGGAGCATGGTGACCTTATTTTCGATTATCGCTATAGCAGCTTTCAGGATAGCGATGTTATAATTACCGGCGCAGAGCTCGAGCTAATGGAGGGCGACCGGGCAGAAATCATGAAAGCCATCGAGCACTTTAGAGCTGGACGTAAGGCAACGCAGCCGATGGGCTATCCATGTGCCGGCAGCATCTTTAAGAATCCTCCCGGCGATTACGCCGGTCGTCTGCTGGAAATGGCCGAGCTTAAAGGTTTACGCATAGGCGGTGCTGTCGTTTCCGAGGTGCATGCCAATTTTATTATTAATACAGGTAAAGCGACAGCCGCTGATATTACATTCCTGATGCAAGAGATGTCCCGTCGGGTCTGTGAGCGCTTTGGCATTATCTTAGAGCCTGAGATAAGGTTTATTGGAGGTTGATATGAAGGTATTGGTTGTAGGTTCCGGTGGCAGGGAGCATGCTCTTGTTTGGAAAATAGCTGCCAGCCCGCGGGTTGAGAAGGCTTACGCTGCCCCCGGCAATGCCGGCATATGTTCTGTAGCCGAGTGTCTGCCGATAAAATCCGATGATATCGAGGCCATTGTTAAATTCTCTGTTGACAAAGGCATCGATCTGGTAGTGGTCGGCCCCGAAGCACCTCTAGTGTGTGGTCTGGTGGATGCTCTCAGTCAATCCGGTATCAAAGCCTTCGGCCCGACAGCTAAAGCCGCCCTTCTTGAAGGCAGCAAGATATTTGCTAAAGAGATAATGTCGCGCTGTGGTGTTCCCACAGCGGCTTATCGCAGCTTTGATCAGCCGGAAGAGGCAGCCGCTTGGGTAGAAGCTATGGGTGCTCCGTTAGTTATCAAGGCTGACGGCCTGGCAGCCGGCAAGGGCGTAATAATTGCTAAAACCTCTGCTGACGCTTACAGAGCTATCGACGATATATTGATAAAAAGCGTTTTCGGCTCTGCCGGACGGCGAGTGCTGATAGAGGAGATGCTGGATGGCGAAGAAGCCTCATTGATGGCCTTTTGCGACGGCAGGGATGTTGTGTTGATGGATGCCGCTCAGGATTATAAGCGTGTTTCCGATGGAGATGCCGGTCCCAATACCGGCGGTATGGGCTGTTACTCTCCGGTTGCACCGGTAACGCCTCTAGTCCGGGAAACAGCCTTAAAGAAGATCTTTCGCCCGGTGGCTGCCGAGATGGCTTCCATGGGCGTACCTTTCAAGGGCGTGCTCTATGCCGGGCTGATGTTGACGGCCGACGGGCCTATGGTGCTGGAATTCAATGTGCGTTTTGGAGATCCCGAAACCCAGGTGATTCTGCCGCGGCTGGAAGGCGACCTGGTGGATATTCTGGAAGCGTGTGTGGACGGTAAGCTGGATAAAATGTCGCTGCAGTGGAGCGAGCGTAAGGCAGTCAGCGTAGTTATGGCTTCGGGAGGCTATCCGGCTGCATATAGTACCGGCTATCCCATAACGGGCTTGGAGGATGCCGCCAAACTCGATGATGTAACGGTATTTCATGCCGGAACCGCTCTTGTTGGCGATAATACTGTGACCGCCGGAGGACGCGTTCTCAATGTTACCGCTTTAGGCGATTGCTTCTGCGGAGCAGCGGCCAGAGCTTATGAGGCCGTCAATACTATATCATTCAAAAATGCGCATTGTCGATCCGATATCGCCAAGCGAGCCATAGAGAGGGAGGTTTACCAATGAATGTCAGGGTAGGCATAATCATGGGCAGTGATTCCGATCTTCCGGTGATGCGGGAGGCAGCGCTTGTTTTGGAAGAACTGGGTGTGGAATGCGAGCTGGAGATACTCTCCGCTCACCGTACTCCCGAGAAGGCGGCCGAATACGCTAAAAATGCTGCCGGAAGAGGCCTGGCTGCTATTATTGCCGGAGCCGGAGGTGCGGCTCATCTGGCCGGAGTCATGGCTGCCTTTACCGAACTGCCGGTTATCGGCGTACCTATCAAGACCGCCGCCCTGGGCGGAGTGGATTCTCTCTACTCCATCGTCCAGATGCCGGCCGGCATACCGGTAGGCGCTATGGCCATCAACGGCGCTCGCAACGCCGGCATCTACGCCGCCCAGATCCTGGCCCTCTCCGATGAAGAGCTGAAAGTACGCTTTATCGATTTTCGTCGCCGCATGTCCGCCAAAGTGCTGGAAAAGAACGCCGCCCTGAAAGAGAAGGGCTGGCGGGAGTAGAGCATTATATTTTGATATAAAACGGGAGAGAATAAAAGCTCCTGCCTTGGTGGCAGGAGTTTTTATTTTTATGGCGAAAATTATATAAAAGTAAATAAACATAATAAACCTTAATAGCACGAAATTTATTATTCGGAGGTTGGTCAAGTTGATTAAAGTAGGAATCATAGGGTGCGGAGGTATAGCGCGGCAGCATGTGACCGGTTATACAGATAACGGAGTTGAAATTACGGCTGTTACCGATTACAGTCCCGAAGCAGCTGCCGGTTTGGCAAAGGAGACAGGTGGGGCCAAAATTTATGAGGATTATCGTCGGCTGATAGATAAGGCGGGAGTTCAGGCAGTCAGCATCTGCACTCCGCCGGTAGCTCATGAGGAGGCAGCCATTTACGCCCTGGAACACGGGGTGCATGTGCTCTGTGAGAAGCCTATGGCCTATGATATTTCCTCGGCTCATCGTATACGGGCAGCGGCCAAAGCTTCATCAGCCCTCTTTATGCCCGCCTTCAGACATCGCTTTTTACCCGCTGTTCTTGCCTTTAAGCGGCTGGTGTCTTCGGGCAGGATAGGAGATGTGGTGCTGTTCAACAATATCTTCTGTGGCCCCGCTTTTCAGATGGAGGGCAGATGGTTTACTCAAAAGAAGATAGCCGGCGGCGGCAGTCTTCTTGATACCAACAGCCATTCCGTAGACCTTTTCCGGTTTATCGTGGGTGAAATCACAGAGCAGAAGGCCGTTATGCACCGGCACTTCCGTACTACCGATGTAGAGGATGCCGGCATCCTGAGCGTTAAAGCAGAGAGCGGCGCCATAGGCACCATGCAGTCCTCCTTTGTAGCTGGATCAGGGATGGCTTTAATCGATATCATCGGCAATAAAGGCCGGGCCGTATATGACTATACCGATCCGGAGAGATTGCGCTGGCGTCTGACACAGGATACTGCTTGGAATGAAGGGCCGGTTAAGCTCAGCGGCGGCTTTAGCGAAGAGATAGCTCATTTTCTGGGAGCCGTCAGGGGAGAGCATCCGCTGAGCTGCACCGTGGAAGACGGCGTCAGGTGCATGGAAGTTATATGCAACGTTTACGATAATGGGGGAGAGATATGATGAAGAAGATAGGGTTTATAGATTATTTTATAGATGAATGGCATGCCAACAATTATCCCAAAATGATCCGGGAGAGTTCCCTGAAAGACAAGTTTGATGTATCACTTGCCTGGGAGGAGATAACCCCAGAGGGAAAGAAAAACCTGGATCAATGGTGTCAGGAGCAGCAGGTTGGCAAGGCCGCAAGTATTAAGCAGGTAGTGGAGGAATGTGATTGTATAATAGTGCTGTCACCCGACAATGCCGAGCGCCACGAAGACCTGGCCGATTTGCCGTTGAGAAGCGGCAAGCCGGTTTATATTGACAAGCCGATAGCACCATCTCTGGCAGCCGCCTCCAGATTATTCGACAAGGCGCAAAGATATGGTACTCCTATGATGTCCTCTTCAGCCCTGCGCTTCGGTTCAGCTCTGCAGAAAGCTTTGGATGAAGATCTAAAGGAACAAAGGGTCAATTTCGTCTCCGTCAGAGGCGGCGGGGTATTTCATATATATGCCATTCATCAGCTAGAGATGCTGGTGATGGTAATGGGAACCGGGGCTCGGAGAGTGATGCAATGCGGGACAACGAAAGTGCCGCTGATGATCGTGGATTATGAAGACGGGCGCAGAGGGAGCATCAATCTTCTTCCAGGATATGCATTCCAACTCAGCGCTCAATACGGAGAGAATAAATCGCTGGCGATAGATACCATGGATGATTTCTTCTCCCTCTTTATAGAAGCTATGCTAGCCTTCTTTGATAGTGGAAAATCCGTAATACCGCAAGAGCATACGCTGGAGATAGCTGCTCTGATAGAAGCAGGCAACGCCGCTCTGCTCCGGCCGGATACCTGGGTAGATGTGCCGGGAGCAATGTGAGAACCGATAATCATGCCCAGAGAGAGGTGCAAGCGGAGCGTGCAAAGGAGCTTGAAGCCGACAGCTAACAAACGACAACTGAAAACCGCTGCTGCAAGCGGTCCTGCGGTGCCTTTATATGCTACGTTAATCAATGATATCAGGCGACGGATAGAGACAGGAGAACTCCAGCCGGGAGATAAGCTCCCGGCCACCCTAAAGATGGCTGCGCAATACGATGTCTGCCATAAGACGGTGCAACTGGCCATGAAGGCGCTGGTCCGGGAAGGTCTGCTGATACGCCGCAAATATTTCGGGACTTTTGTAGCTGCCGGCACCTCCGGCAGCTACAAAAAACCGGCAGAGCCGCATGTGGCTCTATTGATGAAGTATATCAGAGAGAAAGCCGTTTCCGACATCTTTGACACAGATATCGTTGACGGAATTATGGAAGCAGCCGCAGCTTACGGCTGCCGGGTTGACATTAATCTCTATTCCAGGCTGGACACTCTGGCCATGGATAGATCCTTAACAGGATTTCTGCTGGTCCGCCCCAGCAGGGAAGAGGCCTTGCAGATTAAACGGCTGGGATTGCCTACTGTGTTGCTGGATATTGCTCATAGCAGGTTGGGGCTGGGGTTTGCACGCAGCGATAACGCCAGGGGAGTACGGATGGCCTTGCGGTATCTCATTCAGCAGGGGCATAGAAAGATCCTCTATTTGCATAGCGATTGCAGTAATCCGTATAACTTCTCCGGCATAGAGCGGTATCGAGCCTTTATGGCGACAGCCAGCGAATATAAACTACCGCTAGAGGATTGCTGTTTGCCCTTTACCGATTTTTCCGGTTTATCGAGAAGTTCCGAATATACTGCATTGCTTACCGATGGAGTAATGTCTACCAGGCATATCCATAATGTTTTGCTGGCACAAGGCATAAAATGCCCGCAGGATATCTCCTTTATCGGCTTTGACGACATTGATCCTGCAGCTTGCCAGGCACTGCCGCTGACCGTGGTCAGGCAGCGCCTGGATGAAGTCGGCCAGGCCGGGCTCAAGCTTCTTCTAGACCAGGCCTACGACTGGCGCAGAGCAAAAATCCTAGTATCCCCGGAGCTTATAATTCGGGGCTCTACCGCTGTGCAACGAATCTGAGTTCTCGGCGCCTAAACATTCAAATGTACCCTGGTTACCCGGAATTGCCTGATGACAAGACGGCCGCTATGTAGTATCCTTTGCAAAGAGGCTCACCGCCGTCTTTGCCGCCAACAAATTTCCGACTCGTGTGCTATAAAGGCTATGCAGGATAATGGACTGAGCAAGCCTGCTGATTTATTTGAGCCAGAGGTGAAAAAGTGAAGGAGGAATACTGCATGATGGTCAACTGGAGTAACCCTTATGCCAATCGGGAGGGCACCTGGATGAGGGGAAATCTTCATACCCATACCAGCCCGGCAAGCGGCTGCGGCAGAGTTCCCCTTGATCAAACCCTGACGTTCTATGAAGACGGGGGATACGATTTTTTATCGATTTGCGACCATATGAAGCTAACTTTAGCAAAATCAGATCGCTTGATAATGATCCCGGGCATAGAATGGAACCATCCGGATGGCGGTAGGCATGTCGGGCTATACAGTTGCATTCCGAGCGTCTTGAGGCCCGCCATAACTATCAGCGATCAGGAAGAATTGCTGACCAGGCTTTCCAGCCGAAATTCTCTGCTCATTCTCAACCATCCGAACTGGCAGCTTCATCCGCACTATCGGCGTGAAGAGCTGCTGGCCTTGACCGGATATGATGGGCTAGAAGTTTTTAACGGCGTGATCAAGCGTTTGGAAGGTTATGAGATTTCCACCGATAAGTGGGATTACTTGCTCTCTAACGAAAGACGTGTTCTGGGATTTGCCAGCGACGATTTCCACATTAAAAATGACTTGTATGCAGGATGGAATGTAGTTAGAACAGAATCCGCTTCGCCGGAGGCCGTATTTACCGCATTGAAGTCCGGCAATTTTTATGCCTCCAGCGGTGTTACCCTGACGGATATTTACCGTGAAAATGATTATATCACTGTAGAAAGCGCAGATGGGGAGGAAATCCAGGCGATAGGCCATGGCGGAAGAGTGCTTCAAATAGTGAAAGGCTGCCGGATAACCGTGGATGCCGGCAAATGGGATACCGATTATATTCGTTTTACAATTTATGGCATTGGATCGTCCATGGCTTGGACACAGCCCTTTTTTCTTGCTCGTTAGCCAGGCCTCTCATCAATCCCGGCATTAGCCGGCTTCATAAAAAGCAGTTGAATACTTCGGCATTCAATGCTGATCGGCGAAAATATTGCATAATCCCTGGTGGCTGTCGCACCAGATCCCGAAGGGTCCGGCTCTTTGTATTCTTGCTTTAAACGCCGGGAGATGGCAGATCTACACCTTTGACAACTGCCGAGATTACGGGCCTGGCCCCCTCACGTTTACGTAAACTGCAAACGCACACCGAGATCAAAAACTACCTATTGACAGAGTGGCAGCCATGTAGTACTATTTATACAGGTTTAAACAGGTTAATAACACGGGCAGCAAAGAGAGAGGCCATGATCGGCAAAAGAAAGAGACGAAACAAGGGTCCCGAGCCCATATACAGATGCCTGCAGGAGAGCATCATTGCCAAGGTAAACAAGGGCGAGTTCCAGCCTGATGATGCGCTCCCTTCTGAAAATCATCTGGCGAAAGAATACGGCATCAGCCGAGGCTCCGTCCGTACTGCCCTAAAAGAGCTGCAAAACAAGGGCATAATCTATTCTGTAGTCGGCAAAGGTAGTTTTATCAATAGACAGATATTTAATCAACCATCAATTAAACAGAATAGAATCGCTTTTATTGTACCCAGCCTCGATGGTTCGGATTTACAGATATATCGGGGTATTGAAGATACTTTAAACGCAGCCGGCTATATGCTTTCCATCTTCAATTCACAAAGGAGTATCGAACAAGAGAACAAGAACCTTAAGCTGCTGCTGGAAGGCAAGGAGATGGGGGCTATTATCTTTCCAAACTGGGGCCGGACCAACGCTGAAGCCCTGTTTGAGTTGAAGATGGCCGGCTATCCCTTTGTACTGATCGACAGGTACTTCCGGGAACTGGAGACGGATTATGTAGTTACCGATAACAAGAGAGGCGGTTTTCTGGCCACGGAGCATCTGATAAAGCTGGGGCATAAACGGATAGGTATTATCCTGGGCTTGACCTGCACCGCCATCGAGGACCGATTTGAAGGCTATCGGGAAGCGCTGGCACAGTATGGCCTTATCCATGAACCGGCCCTGATGCGGCGATTTCAGAGAGACGATACCGAAGAGAACGAGCCTTCGGCCGAGATAGGATACAACGAAGCTGTGGATCTACTTAAAGAAAGACCAACAGCCATATTTGCCACCAATGACTTCCTGGCCCGGGGAGCTATAAAGGCTGTGCAGGATGCCGGCATGGATATTCCCAAGGATATCTCTATCATAGGCTTTGACAATCAGGGATTTGCCGAGAGTCTCAATCCTGCACTGACAACAATAGCACAGCCGTTTTATCAATTTGGGCAGCGAGCGGTCGAGATGGTTTTAAGGAGGTTGGATAACAGCCAGGAAAATCAGGGGTTCAAGCGGGTTACTCTGGAACCGAAGCTGGTAAAGCGGCAAAGTTGCTTGGGTCCGGCAGTGAGCCGGTAGAATATAAGGAGGTATCAGTAAATGATTACAAAAACGAAACGATATAGAGGTTTCACGCTTATAGAATTACTGGTCGTTATAGCTATCATCTCTCTTCTTGCTGCTATTTTATTTCCTGTTTTCGGCAAAGCTCGGGAGAAGGCCAGGCAGGCAACCTGCCAGAGTAACCTCAAACAGATTGGCTCGGGCGTTCAGATGTATATGCAGGATTGGGATGGCTTTGTACCGGCTGGTTATACTGGAAAACAATGGTATTTCAATCTGCTGGCATCATATATCAAACCATTCAGCAGGGTATGGATGTGTCCCTCTAATCCGGACGAGGTATATAAGAACAATGCAAATTATATGTGGAATGCTGCTGCAGGGTATGGTCCGGCATATACTGACTCATCCAAATTTCGGGAATGGGGTTATAAGAATGAGCAGGATATTGCTCAGGATTTGAGTAAGTGCATGCTTTGTTTGGATGGGAGATGTAAGTCCATGCAAAATTTTGCAGTTTCCGGCAACAGTAACTATTGGAGTGTTGCTAACAATAATGCATGCATAAACGCTGTCCATGGCGATGGATTTAATGCTCTGTGGCTGGATGGTCATGTTTCCTGGTGTAATGCTGCAATATATGGAGTATCAAAGCAGGATTTCAGTTATTGGCCTGTTATTGTTGATCGGTAATAGCGTTGGCGAGCGGATATGCTGCGTTGCGCATTATCACAATGG
>JAQUEL010000093.1 GCA_028685295.1 bacterium | reverse complement strand
ACAGTTATATGGAGGGGGAACTGCTGCGATGGCGAGATGCCGTAAATTTCTGCTCCTTTGAGCCTATGCCTGAGTTTGACGGCAATGAGCTTAAAGCGGATATGACCAAACCTTTGCTGCTGTTGATAGATAAGGGATATCTGGCATTGGGATTTCCGCCGGGGGAGAAAGAGACAAATCTTCTTCTGGTCGCAGATGGAGGTGATATTATCTGTACTCTTATAAAGCGATTCCCTCCGGCATTCGGTTTTCTGGCGAATTTCAGCTTTATGCTGAAATTCAAAGAAAGATGATCAAGCGGCAATAATATACGAATAGGAATTTGACTGTTGACCATAATAGTGCCCCTATGGGTGATGACTATGCCTTGACGAAGCGTGGCAAAATGACTTTTACAGTAAAACGAAGAAAAAAGCAGCCGGCAGCCCAGTAAACAAGCGGGTTACCGGCTGTTTGTCTTTGTCGGAAAATTGTAGGGAAATAACTATTTTTTCGTAGCAGCCAATAAACTTTTTATCTCCCCCCAGGGAATTATCCGCTTTGAAAAATCTATACCCAGAGTATTGCCGATGTGTTCTACTATATCGGCATAGTAGTCAAACATGTAATAGTTCTGCTAAAACACGAATAAAATTTGACAGAAAAATAACCCGGAAAGCCTCTGCTTATGGTCTTTACGGGCATCCCTATGCTAAGTAGCTACTGTAAAACTATGGCGCTTCATCCTGCCTTCTCATAAAGGCTATTGACATTCATGCTGTTCTATCATAGTATACTTATGACAGTATGACAACGGCTTGATAGTCAAAAATGCTATACGAGGATGGGTGATACGTGGACTTACCGAAAGAGAAACCGTTATATCATCAGCTTGCCGACAACCTTCGAAAAGAGATTAGCAACGGCGGATATGCGGCAAACCAGAGATTTCATACTATCAAGGAGATAGCCGACCGGTTCGAGGTTAGCCGCATGACGGCACACCAAGCCGTTATGCAATTACAGAAAGAGGGCATTCTCTATTCCAAACCGCAGAGGGGCATTTTTATAAATGACCCGCAAGCTCTCAGGAAGGCACACTTTACGGTTGAGGCTGCCTTTTTGGACCTTTATAATCTCAGTGCTCCATATCTCTCTGAAATTTTCAGGGGGCTGGTGGAAAATACCGGTGAATTGGGCCTGACACTGCAGGCTACGGCTGTGAGATCGGAACAGGATATCCTGGCAGGCGGCACGGAAGACAAGCGCAGGCCCGATGGCCTTATTCTCGCCTCATGGGTATCGATTAACACGATTACCTATTTAATGAAGAGAGAGATCCCCTTTGTCTGGCTTGATAATGATATCCGGTTTCAGGATATCGCCTGTGTTCTGGTTGACAGGGTATACGGTATGCTTTTGGCTGTCAACCATCTCATCTTAAAGGGTAGACGGAGGATGGGTGTCATAGATCTCTGGGGAGATTGTGAAAGGCTGTCCGGATATAGGACGGTGTTTGAAGCCAGGGGGGTGGATATCCCTTCCGACCGGATCATGGTAAAAAAGGTTATGACTTTTGCGGAGGAGGCTGAGTTGGCATATCAAACTGCGCAAGGGTTTTTGCAATCCGCTTCAAGGCCGGACAGTATAATTGTTACCGGTGAAGCATCTACCCAAATGGTTATAAGGGCAGCTATGGAGACGGGGTTGAAGATCCCACGGGACATTTCCATCATTTCTTATTCTTCTATCGCTGCGGAGGGCTTTTTTTCGGTACCGGTGGATATCATCAGGGTGCCGGTGAGCGAGATGGCTAAGCAAGCCGTCAGGCTTTTATACAGTATGCTCAGCGGCGAAACGGTGGCAGAGCGCAAAATCATGATTAAACCGTATTTGCAGGAATCGTTATGAGCGAACGGGATTTTCATGAAAAAGATAAGATATGGACATTCAAAACCCGGATCTATCGTTCCCCACTGGCTCAGTATTATGAGGATGAATTTCTGGTAGAGCCGGATCCCTATCCGGAATCCGTATTGCAAGGTTTGAGCGGGCATGGCTTCAACGGCATCTGGATGCGAGGCCGCTTACGTGACCTTGCAACAAATACGGCTTTTCCGGAATTCGGCAAGGGATCGGAGCAGCGTCTGAAGCGCCTAAACGATTTGATACGCCGAGCTGGCGAGTATAACATCAGGGTGTATATCTACCTGACAGAGCCTCTGGGGCTGAATGAGAACGATCCATTCTTCGAGCGGCATCCCAACGTGCGCGGCATGAGATACTGCATATCCGAGCAGTGGGGGGGAAGCAATCTCTGGGGCGGCGCTAAGAGCGCTCTTTGTTCCAGCACGCCTGAAGTTCAGCAGTATCTGAAGCAGAGCACCGCCAATCTCTTTCAAAACGCCTCCGGCCTGGGCGGGCTCATCCTCATCACCGCCTCCGAGCATCATCACCATTGCTACTCTCATGTAGATTTTACCGGTATGCAGCAAGGCGATCCTCAGTTTTCTCGGATACAGGAGTGCCCGCGTTGTGCCGGACGGACGGCGGCCGAAGTTGTATCGGAAATAATCAATACTATCTATAGAAGCGCTGTCAAGGTAAGCCCGTCAGCTGAAATTATAGCCTGGAACTGGGCCTGGAGCCAGTATGAGATAGAGCCGCAGACAAACCTCATCTTCAGCCTCGATCCCGGCGTGATCTGGATGGGTGGGTTTGAAGCCGGCGCACGTCTCTCTATTGAAGGGAAAGAGACTGTCAATGAAGAGTATTCTCTCAGCTATGCAGGGCCGTCGGAACGCTTCAGAGAGGCTGCTCGCGCAGCCAGAGAGAGCGGGCACAGGGTCTTTGCCAAGATACAGGTGGGCACTACTCATGAGGATGCCTGCATTCCGTACTTGCCTGTAATGAATAAAGTAATAGATAAGATGAGAATGATGGCCGCAACAAAAGTCGATGGTTATATGGGGTGCTGGAATTTCGGTAATTTTCTTTCACCGGTAACGGAATTGGCATGTCGTATGTCTGGGTACCCGCAGCCGGACGGAGAAGCGCTGTTGTGTGAGATAGCTGAACGAGATTACGGCACAGAGGCTGCTCTATATGTCCTGCAGGCCTGGAAAGATTTCAGCCGGGCTACAGACCATTATCCTCTTTGCATGTTCCTGCTGGGACAGGGTATCCATACTCGCGGACCTGTCTATCCTTTTCATTTTCAACCCGTATCCAAACCTACTCCCATCAACTGGCGGAAAGTACCCTATGAAGATTGGGGCGACGATCATAGCACCTGGACTTCCAAGCTGGGCCTGGATATTATACGGAAAGCATATGCCAGGCTTCTTGACGGGTGGGAGCAGGGATTGGAGCAACTTCAGGGAGCATCCTTTCATACCGCAGGTGAATGCAGGGAGCGGTTGCAGAAGCATGCCGGAGTGGCTCATTTCTTTTATCATCAGATCAGAAGCAGCTTGAATTTCCTGAACTTTATCGAAGCCAGAGATGCTATGTACGTTGAGCCGAACAGAGATAAAGCGCTGGGATATCTATCGAAGCTGGAAGGGATAATCCGCAATGAATTGGAGCACTGTTCTCAGGTAAAACCCTTGCTGGAGAACGATTCCACTCTTGGTTGGCATGGAGAGGCGTATGCCTATCTGATTGATGTTGCCGGAATAGACCGCAAGCTTGAACAACTCAGAAAGATGCTCGGTGAGGATATTCCTGCATATAGAAAAAAGCGATTAAATAATATGAAAATGTAATGTATTAAATAGCTTTACAAGGTCTAAAGGCATAAAATATTTTAAGAACAGGAGAGAAGGATATGCTTAAACTGATGATCCCCGGGCCCACGGAAGTAAGCAGCGCTGTCAGAGAAGAGATGGGCCGGCCCATGCAGCCCCACTACGGGCCGCAATGGTGTGAGCTTTACGATCAGGTAATTGACAAACTTAAGCAGATCTTCCGGACAGAGAACGACCTTTACGTTCTGGCCGCCACCTCATCCTCCACTATGGAACTGGCCGTCAGCCATGCCGTAGAGCCTGGAGAGTCAATACTCATCTGCAACAACGGCGTCTTCGGTGACAGGTTTACCGAGATGGCCGAATGGCATGATGCTAGGGTAATCACTAGCCGCAGCGAATACGGATATCCCATCACCGGAGAGCAGATAAGCAAAGCCCTGCAGGAGCATCCTGAGGTAAAGGCTCTGGCCGTAGTCCATAACGAATCCTCCACTGCCGTGGAATCGAATCTTCAGGAGATCATGCAGGCCGCCGCCACTTATCCGAAAGTGCTGACCATAGTGGATTGCGTCTCCAGCATGGGCGGGGTGGATATCCCTACTGATGAACTGGGAATAGACTATTGTCTCAGCGGCAGCCAGAAATGCTTCGGCGCCCCGGCCGGGCTGGGCTTTATCAGCGTCAGCCCCAAGGCCTGGGAGCGAATAACTGACAGAAGAGAGGCCGTCCGTGGCTGGTACCTCAATCTGAGCGTCCTGCGTCAGTACAGGGAGAAGTGGATCAAGTGGCATCCTCAGGGACCCAATACCGCCCCTGTTTCCCTTTACAGGGCCCTGAATCAAGCTCTGGATGAAATTCTTAATGAGGGGCTGGATAATCGCTTTGCCAGGCATACCCAGGCCAGGGATGCCTTTCGGGCTGCCGTAAGAGCCATGGGGCTCGAACTTTACGTTCCCGACCGCTGGGCCAGCCGGACTCTGACCGCCGTTTGTCTGCCGCAGGGCATAGACGGAAGCAAGTTAAGGGAGAAGATAGAGAAGAGACACCATATCCTGTTGGCCGGAGGTCTGGGCGCCACGGCCGATACCGTGGTCAGAGTAGGCCACCTGGCCCGGACAGCCACCCCCGAGTATCTTCTGCCCACTATAGTCGCTCTGGAAGAAGAACTGGCCACTCTGGGGGCTAAGATCAATATCGGCCGCGGAGAAGCCGCCTTCAGGGAAGTGTTCAGACAGTGAAAGAGTTGAGAGTAGGCATAGCCGGGCTGGGCGAGTTCGGAGAACTCTACTGCACCATCCTTTCGCAGATACCGTATGTCAAAATTACCAGAGTCTGCTCCCGGACATTAAGCCGGGCCGAGGAGATAGCCGTCCGATATAACATCCCCGGGATAAGCACCGATTACGCCGCCTTCGCCCAGGCCGAGGACATAGATATCGCCTGTGTGGTCACGCTGGGCAAAGATCACCGGGCTGCAGTGGTACCCGCTCTGGAAGCCGGCAAGCATGTTCTGGTGGAAAAGCCCATTGCCGATAGCGTAGCCGACGCTCAGGCCATGGCCGATGTCGCCGCTAAGTCCCCCGGCAAGTTCATGACAGCCCACATTTGTCGCTTCATGCCGCCCTATCTGCAGGCTAAGCAGCAGATCGAGGCCGGGCAGATAGGGCGCATCAGCACCATTCAGGCCCATCGCAACAATCACTACAGCACCCTGGCCCCCGGCCGGAAGAAGAACCCCCTGCGGGAAACCGCCATCCACGATATAGACCTGGCCCTGTGGTATACCGGAAGCCAGGTGGCCGAAGCCCACGGTTACAGGAAATACAATCAGTCCCAGGCAGAGGCCGACAGTTGCACCGCTATCGTCAGGCTGGCAGACGGCACCATCTGCACCTTCAATTCCTCCTGGCAGATGCGGGACGCCGCTCCCGCCGGGCTGGACGCCGGCATGAGGATCATCGGCATAGAAGGAGAGATAGAGATAAAGATGCCTCCGGCCGGCTATCGCTTCATCGATGACCATAGTCAAGTCGCTTTCAACCCCGAGACCTCCCTGACACCGGTAATCCTGAAGCAATCCGCTCTGGCCCGGGAGATAGAGTATTTTTTGGAATGCGTGCTTGAAGATCGTATGCCGCAGATCATCACTCCGGAAGAGGCCGTCAAAGCTTTACGGGCGGCCATACATATAGATGAAAAGTGTGTCGAAGTGAGATGACGATTATCGATACTCATATCCATCTCTTCGAGAAGCCCTACGGTGATCTCTATGACAATAGCCACATCAGAAAGGGAGCAGATGGAGAATTGCGTCTCTATGAAGATTACCGGCGTAAGTTCGATATCGAAGCGGCTTTCGTTATTTGCTACCAGGGGGGGCACTGCCCACAGAACAACAACTTTGTCGAGAATATCAAGGTCGGCCGGCCTTGGATATACTCCTTTGGGCATTTGCAGCCTGATTCCGGCAGCCTGCTTGACCAGGCCGTGAAACTGGATGGATGCAGGCACTTCGGCCTGAGCTGTTACCTGGAGGGAGCCGATACCGGTGATTGGGTGTCCTCAGAGCAGATGAACGCTTTCTGGGAATATATCGTTTCTCACAGAATGCCGCTCAGCCTGAACATACGGGCAGCACAGTGTCGGCCATTGGCGGATGTTCTGGAGAGATATCCCGGCCTCACCATTCTTATCAGCCACATGGCCCGTCCCGAGATGATCGGAGGCAAGCTGGACGAAGAAGATTATGTATGGCTTTTGAACCTGGCCGGATACCCCGGTGTATATGTCAAACTTTCCGGCTTTTATGCTTTCATGAAAGATGGATGGCGCTATCCGCAGAAGATACTCTTTCAGGTGGTTGATCGGCTCAAGGCAGCCTTTGGCGTCCAAAGGCTGATAGTTGCCTCTGATTTC